>JAHZKU010000304.1 GCA_022600255.1 Actinomycetes bacterium
CACCTCCGAGCGGCTAGGACAGCGACGGCAAGTAGAACAGCGGTGAGACCGGGCGCAGCAGCACTGACCTTGCCCAAAGTGATGGCGATGCCGAATATCGCTAGAAGGGCAAGTGTCCCGGAACTATGCGCGCGCTCAAGGGCGTGAACCGCGGTGACGGTGAATCCGAGTAGCCAGACGACGGACATGGCTTGGGAGGGTGAATCCAGGGTGAGAACGCCCCCGAATACCGCTCCCACGAATCCACTTATGGTCAGCAGCGCTCCGGCCAGGAAAGGCGTCCAACGGTGGCCCGAAAGGCGCTGGGTCCAGGAGACAACGATCGCTGCGCTCGCTAGCAAGGCGACAACTGGCAGCACCCGGGTGATGCCCACGAACGGCTCTGCATCCGAGATCACGGATAGCTGACCTGTCCAGGCATAGCTGAGCCAGTGGTAGCGGACGGTGGCTCCGGGTGTGAAGGGGCTCGTGAAGGCACCGAATCGGGCGAGTGAATTCGCCAGAGCCTCGAAGAAGGCCATATCGGGGTGGTAGCCAGTCCAAGAGCCCGTCCACTTCAGCGGGTAACTGCGCAAGGCGTACAGGAAGACGAGTAATCCGATGGCCACCGTTGTCAAGAACGCTGAGATCTGCCAACGATCACCGTGAGTGGGTGCGGAGTGGTTCCTGCGCTTTAGGTAGGCGAAAGCGAGTGCAGCAACGGTCGGAAGCAAGCTGCCCCAGGGTCCCCAGCCTGCGGTTGATGTGATGAGCCCTGTGATGGCAGCCAGAGCGGTGCCGATCGCGATACCCATACCGAGGAGCTCAAGCCTGGTCGACTGCGGTCGGATGGCTCGCCAGATAAGGAAACCGCCTAGTGCTTGCCACGCTACGAGCAAGGTCAGAAGCAGAGACGTTATAGGCGGAACACCCGTCAACATGAGAATCACTGCGAGAAATGCGTTGGAAGCAAGGGCGTAGGCTACGGATGAACGTACCGCTTTCCTTGGGCTCGCCACGGTTTGACTCACTCGCTCAGCGTAGGCTGCGGGCGTGCGCGTGCTGGTGACCGGACATACGGGATTCAAGGGCGCGTGGCTGGCGATGTGGCTTGCTCAGCAAGGCCACCGCGTGTTCGGCCTTGCTCTCGAACCGGAAAGTGGATCGCTGTTCGAGCAGGCTGATGTGGGCGCGATGCTTCAGGTTGACGAGCGTGGGGATGTGCGAGACCAATCTCGGGTGCTGCAAGCCGTGCGTGATGCGGCACCCGATGTGGTGATCCATTTGGCGGCGCAATCGCTGGTCCGGCCCTCATACGACGATCCTCGGTGGACCGTGGAAACGAATGTGCTGGGAACCCTCTCGGTACTTGAAGCGGTATCGGCTGTGGAGAGCGTGCAGGCGGCGCTGATCGTGACGACCGACAAGGTGTACCGGAACGTGGGTCGGTCGGATGGCCATGGCGAAGACGATGCTCTGGGCGGCCACGATCCGTACAGCGCGTCCAAAGCGATGGCGGACATCCTCACATCGTCATGGGCTGCAAGTTTCCCTGGCACGAGTTTTGCGATTGCGCGTGCCGGGAACGTGATTGGCGGCGGTGACATCAGCGTTGATCGCTTGATGCCTGATGTGATGCGTGCACTGAAGTCCAGCTTGTCGGTACAACTGCGATATCCCACGGCGGTGCGACCGTGGCAGCACGTTCTGGATTGCCTTGCGGGGTATTTGGTTCTAACGGAAGCGCTGTTGTCCGGTGCGGGGCAGGGCGCGTGGAATTTCGGACCTGAGCCTGCCGCATTTCAGACTGTGCAGGAAACCGCTGAGTTAGCGTCCCGGGCTTGGGGCTCTAGGCAAGCGTGGGTGGCGGATGAAGGCGAGCATCCGTACGAAGCCGAGATGCTCACGCTGGACGCCTCACGTGCCCGATCTGAGTTGGGCTGGCGTGACCGCCTGGACTACCAAGAGGCGATCGAGTGGACGGTGGAGTGGGAAAAGCGGGTTCATGAGGGTGAAAGCGCTAGAGAAGTCTCGTTGAAGCAGATCGCACAGTTCGAAGCCTTGGGGCGATCCTCGTGAAGGCTGTACTCCTCGCCGGAGGCCTCGGCACTCGGATGCGCGAAGAGACCGAGTACCGACCCAAACCCATGGTAGAAATCGGTGGCCAGCCGATCCTCTGGCACATCATGAAGAACCTGGCTCAAGGTGGTGTAAGAGATTTCATCATCGCTTCGGGGTACAAGAGTGAGGTGATCAATGACTACTTTGATGGACATCGGGACTGGCAATGGCTTGAATTTCCTCGCGCGGACGCCGTCACGTTCGTCGGTTCGGGAGATCAGGAGGGTTGGCGGGTAACCATTGCTTTCACCGGCGATACAACGGGCACCGGTGGCCGAGTTTCGCGAGTGGGTGACCTTGTAAGTGATGAACGATTCCTCGCCACGTACGGAGACGGCTTGGCAGATGTACAAGTGAGCGAGCTGCTCGATTTCCACGAGGCTTCCGGGTCCCAGGCCACGGTGACGGCTGTGCAGCCGACAAGTCGGTTTGGGCTGATGGATATCGATACTTCGGGGCGGGTGCTGCACTTTCGCGAGAAGCCGAAAATGAAGGACTGGGTGAGTATCGGCTACTTCGTCTTCGAACCACGGGTGCTCCGATATCTCAGCGATGATTGCGGGCTGGAAGAAGATGGGCTCACACGTCTTGCCAGGGACTCGGAGTTGTCGGCCTTTAGGCATGAAGGCTTCTGGCAGCCGATGGACACGTACCGTGAGTACCAAATCCTGGAAGGCCTCTGGGAATCAGGGGAAGCGCCATGGAGGACGTGGTGACGTGCAGGTGACGTGGACCGAGTTGGCCGTACCAGGGCTGATGCTTTCCTCTGGTGCCAGCTTGAGGGATGAACGTGGGACTTTCACGAAAGTGCTCTCGGGGGATGACCCACTTGTGAGTGATTTTGGAGGCCGAGAGATCTACTGGACTCAATCGGCTCAGGGTGTGTTGCGGGGGATGCACTTCCAGCTGCCACCAGAGGCGACGAGCAAGCTGGTTTTCGTTGTTAGTG
>JAHZKU010000036.1 GCA_022600255.1 Actinomycetes bacterium
ATCTGAAATCATTTACTTTTTCGTTCGCTTGAGGAACAACCTCCGATACTCAGAGTCACGACCGGCCGGGGCCGGATTCTTTTTCTTTTTTGCCGGCGTGACCTTCTCGCCCTTCTCCGCCAACATGGTGAGCGCACCCACGATGCCGTTCGCGACTGCGTCACACGCGGTGATCCCCCCGAACACGTTTACAAACACGGCTTGCACGTTGGGATCGTTGAGCACAATGTCGAGCCCGTTAGCCATCACCTCGGCGCTAGCACCGCCACCGATATCCAGGAAGTTCGCCGGGCGGACACCGCCGTGCCGCTCGCCGGCGTACGCCACCACGTCCAAGGTGGACATGACCAGACCCGCCCCGTTGCCGATAATGCCCACCTCGCCATCGAGCTTGACGTAGTTCAGATCCAGCTCCGTCGCCTTGAGTTCAATCGGGTCAACCTCTGCGTTATCCACGAAATCGACGTGATTCGCGTGGCGATAGTTCGCGTTCGCGTCCAAGGTGACTTTGCCGTCAAGGGCTAGGATTCGACCATCCGGGGTCTTCACCAGCGGATTCACCTCAACCAGAGTGGCGTCCTCCTTGACCATGACCTCCCACAGGCCGACCAAGACACTGGCAATCTGATCGGCAACGTCGCTTGGGAAATTCGCCGCCGCCACAATCTCTGCGGCTTTTTCAGCGTCCACGCCTTCCAACGCGTCCACGCGCACCTTGGCCAGTGCGGAGGGGTTGGTGGCGGCGACCTCCTCGATCTCCACACCACCTTCGACACTGGCCATCGCCAGAAACGCCCGGTTGGTGCGATCCAACAGGAACGATACGTAGTACTCGTCCGCGATGTCGGCCGCTTCAGTAACCAACACCTTGTGCACCGTGTGGCCCTTGATGTCCATACCCAAAATGGCGTCTGCTTTGGCGGCTGCGTCCGCGGGGTCGTCCGCTAGTTGAACGCCCCCAGCCTTACCCCGGCCGCCGGTCTTCACCTGCGCCTTAACCACAACCGTGGTGCCGATCTTGCTGGCGATATCCTGCGCCACTTCTTTAGACGTACACACGTCGCCGGGCACGACGGGAACGCCGTGTTCGGCAAACAGATGTTTTGCTTGGTACTCGTACAGATCCACTACAAACCCCTCGGGCCCTCGACATAGAAAAACCCCTGAGCCGGAAGATGGCCACAAGGGGCGGCGATTCAAGGATACCGCCTACGAAGACGGCCCTTAGTGATGCCCTCTGCCGCTCAACCGATCCACACCTTAGCCGTCAAGCAAACCAAGCCCGAATTGGGTCGGCCTGCTCCCCCAAAGCAAACCTGCGCCGCCGCTACCCGCGCCAAACGCCCAGATTCTCCACACCCATCAACCAGGCGAGCAGGGCCGAATATCAGCAAGGCAGCCCTGGATCGGGCGAATTCAAGGGGGGAGCTAAGCTCCGCAGGCCCAGCGCGGCAGGTGTGACCAAGTTGCGACACGATTTCGCGTGGCATATCCCGAGCTGCCCCCGAAGAATCCAGTAGCGTCTCAACTCGTGACGGGAATGCGGAAATCCAAAGATGGCCGCCGGGGCAGCACCAAGGCCAGCCGTGTGACCAAGCGTGGGGTGAAGGCGGCCATGAGCCCGCGTGGCATCCGCGGGATGGCGGTGGAAGCCGCCTGGCTGAGCACGCACATTGCGATGTATCCGCTCGGTTGGGCCGAAGAAAAGGCTCGAGAAGAGATCGATCGGCACAACCTAGAAGGCCTGCCGCCGGTGCAACGCGGGTTGCTGATCGGCGACGTGGAGGCTGCTGGCACCCCCATCATCTTGATTCACGGTGTTGTGGACAACAAGAGCGTGTTCACCGTGTTGCGCAGAGGTCTACGCAAACGCGGCTTCGGGCGGATCGTCGGGCTCAACTACTCCCCGCTGACAGATGACATCCGACAGATCGCGCAACGACTGTCCGACCTGATCGAGCAGGTGGTCAAAGAGACCGGATACGAGCGTGTGCACGTGATTGGCCATTCCATGGGCGGCCTCGTGGGCCGGTACTACGCGCAGGTAATGAACGGCGACCGACGGGTGCACACGCTCGTAACACTTGGCACCCCCCACCAGGGCACGCACCCCGCTCGACTCGTACCGCATCCGGTATCTCGCCAGATGCGACCTGCTTCTGATTTGGTGGATGACTTTGCGGCACCAGCCCCCGGGTGTCGCACCCGGTTCCTCGCCATCTGGTCGGACTTGGACGTGATGATCATTCCCAAACGAAATGCCCAGATTGTGCATCCGGACCTGAATGCCCGCAACGTCTTCGTGCGCGGCGTGGGCCATATGTCACTGCCTGTTGACGGCCGGATCGTCCACGAAATCTGCGCCACGTTGGCCCATTTGGGTCACGACGGACGTATCGTTGCGGCGGGAACCACATCAATCGCTAGCTCCACCGGGAAAGTCACCAACGTCCCCGACCAGCGCAGTGATTCGCAGACCGGCCGCCACACGCAACCGGCCGGCTCAATCAGAGCTTCTGGACTGGCGCGTAACGCAGCAGAAGGCGTTTAACCCCGCCAGAACCAAAGTCTACGGACGCCTCAGCCTGTTCTCCGGATCCCGCTGTCGATACCACCGTGCCCAAGCCGAACTTGTCATGTGTCACGCGATCACCCGGTTTGAGCGCCAAGGTCGGTTTGGTGCCACCACCCGCACGGCCAGCAGACCGCTGATAGGAGGAGTTGGCGGGGGCCGTTGGCCGCCACTGCGTCGCGGCTGCGGTGGCCACGGCCTCTGTCCGCTCCCACTGAATGAGGTGGTCGGGGATCTCGGCTAGGAATCGAGACGCAGGATGGAATTCCGGACTGCCCCAGGCTGCTCGCTGTGCCGCGCGAGTGATGAACAGCCGTTGTTTGGCACGCGTGAGACCGACATACGCCAAGCGACGCTCCTCCGGCAGTTCCGCCGTGTCCAGCGTGCGAGCGTGCGGGAAAATGCCGTCCTCCATGCCGGTCAGAAAAACGACAGGAAACTCCAGCCCCTTGGCCGTGTGCAGCGTCATCAGGGTCACTTGGCCCCCATCAGCATCGGGAATCTGGTCGGCATCGGCTACCAGCGAGATGCGCTCTAAAAACCCCGCGAGGTCACCTTCAGGATCACCGAGTTCATACTCAGCCGCCACTGACTCCAGTTCACCGAGGTTTTCCAACCGGGTGGCGTCTTGCGGGTCGTCACTCCCGGCCAACAACTCGACATAACCTGACCGTTCCAGTGCTTCGTTGAGGACTCCAGCAGGACTCGTGCCCCCGGCCGAGAACTCACGCAAGTCCTGCATCATCTGGTGGAAACCCGCGATGGCCTTCACCGAACGAGCCGCGAGCCCAGGGATCTGATCCGCTACAGCGCACGCCGCATCGAATGGGATTTGGTGCTGCGCGGCGTAGCCAGCCAGGGCGGCTTCGGCCACGTCCCCAATACCGCGTTTGGGCACGTTCAGGATTCGCCGCAGGGAGACCTCATCCTCAGGATTATCGACCGACCGCAGGTAGGCCAGCGCGTCGCGAACCTCCCTTCGTTCGTAAAAGCGCACGGCCCCGACCACCTTGTAGGGCAACCCCACCCGGATCATGACTTCCTCCAGCGCACGCGACTGCGCGTTGGTGCGATAAAAGATCGCCACCTGGTTCGGGCGCACCGCCTCCGCGTCTGCCAGGGCATCGATTTGCCGCGCCACGTAATGCGCCTCGTCATGCTCGTCGTCGGCAACGTAGCCAACAATGGCCGCACCGGAACCGGCCTGCGTCCAGAGGTTCTTGGGTACTCGATCTTCGTTGTGACCGATCAGCGCGTTGGCGGCATCCAGGATGGTCTGGGTCGAACGATAGTTCTGCTCCAGCAGCACCGTGTGGGCGTTAGGAAAGTCCCGATCAAACTCGGCGATATTGCGAATCGTGGCTCCCCGAAAGGCATAGATGGATTGATCAGCGTCGCCCACCACACACAACTCAGCTCCAGGAGCCTGGTCATTCGGCGGCCGGGTAAGTTCCTTGACCAACATGTACTGGGCGTGGTTCGTATCCTGATACTCGTCAACCAGAACATGCCGGAAGCGACTGCGGTAGTACTGAGCCACTTCCGGGAAGAGTTGCAGGACCGCAACGGTGGAACCGATTAGGTCGTCGAAGTCAAAAGCGTTGGCTTGCGTGAGTCGGCGTTGATACTCCGCATAGATAGAGGCCACTTTCTCTTCGTACGGATTGACGGCTTGTTTTGCGAAGTCCTCGAAATCGACCAGTTCGTTCTTCGCACCACTGATTCGGTTAGCCATGGCGCGCGGTGCAAATCGTCGTGGATCCAGACCAAGCTCCTTCACCACAATTGCCAGCAATCGTTGACTATCCGCCGAATCATAAATGGAAAAGTTGGAGGAGATCCCCAGGCGCCCCGCCTCGCGACGCAGGATGCGGACACAGGCGGAGTGAAACGTGCTGACCCACATCGATCGACCGGCCGAACCAACCAGATCGGTAACTCGCTCCCGCATCTCAGCCGCAGCCTTGTTGGTAAAGGTGATCGCAAGGATCTGCCCGGGTCGGGCACGCCCGGTTGCCAACAGATAGGCGATCCTGCGCGTCAGGACTCGCGTCTTCCCCGAACCAGCCCCAGCCACGACCAGCAGCGCGGAGTCGGAGTGCGTGACAGCCTCGCGCTGGGCCGGGTTCAGTCCGACCAGTAGCCGATCTGCGGTGTCGTTAACCTGAGAACCGTCGGCCGACGGCGGGTCGCTGATGTCAGCGGAACCCGATTCGCTGAGATCGGAAGCTGCCCCGCCAACCACATTCGAAGAAGCCGGGTCAGAACTGGAGAGTTCGTCAAAGAGGCTGCCCATCACGTCAGTCTAAGCAACCAATCCGGGAATACCGCAAACCCGGTCAAGGCTCGAGCGAGTCAGACTGTTGCGCTGGCACAACCGGGTAGGCAACCGGCAGCAGCATCCGAGGCGCAGGCCCGAATCAGCCCACCAGTCAGCGGAACTGGACCTTCTTCCTCTTACTCTTCAGCAAGCTTTCGTTGTCCGCCGACTTCACCACCACCTTGAACCAGTGTTTGCCTGGTTCCTCGGCGGCGAACTTCTTCTTGAAGTATCCGGAGGGTGCCGGGCCGGTGTGTACACCCTGGTATTTCCGCCCGGCCCGTTTCATTTTGATCGTCAGGTTGGCACCCGGAGGCGTCCCGAACACCCGCCCGCGAATCTTGGTGCGCTTGCCACTCTTTACGGGGGTCTTCGCTTTCCAGACATCTAGCTGTGCCGGTAGGACAGTGACCTCCGTGGGTCGCGAGGTGGCGTACACCTTGCCCGACTTCACGATGGCCGATCGATACTTCGGCGTTCCAGCGTTCCCCGGCGCGGGGACAGCCAAGGCGTAGGAGCCGTTACTGGCCTTGGCGCTGCTGAGGGTGACCCACTTAGAGCCATACAACACCTGCAGCGCCACATCAGCCCCGGAAGGGACAGCAGCGCTGGATCCGGTCACGGACACCGGTGCGTGGGTGTAGACCGAGGTGCTGGCGTGTCGCGCCGAAATGGTCGGCGGAGCCACCCCAGCCCCCATGCCGACAGCTCGCACCTGGGCATAGCCACCAGGCATCGAGAAGGTGATAACCCCATCGCTGCGCAGCGGCACACTGACAGTTGTCGGCAGCTTCGTCTTCTGCGGAATCGAGACTGTTCCGGCGCTCTTGATCTCCAGGGCCGTTGGTGCGTTCAACTGGAACTTTTTGATCTTGATCTGTTGGACCGCGCCGCCGGTGACTTTCGGCACCGGGACTTTCAGCTGATAGGACCGACTCGTGTAGCGGGTGTAGCCGGCTAGGCGGCAGTTGCTCTGTGAGAGGCCCTTACCGCTCTTCGTGTCCAACAGGGTCGTGGGGTTGCTGGCCGAACCGTTCGGCCGACTCTGGAACGATGATTGGCAAGGACCACGGGTCTCGGCGGAGCCGTCCCAGAAGGATGTCTGCGCATTAGCGCCATCCCACGTTAGCGAGATATGAATGTGGTCTCGGTGGCACGACGTGTTGTAGCTGCTGGATCGCTTGCTACCCGACAGGCAGTTTGAGTATTCCCGCCAACCGTCGTTCTGCCGGTAAACCCCCCAAATCCGGTTGTTCCACACCAAATAGAGGATTCCCAATCGGCGAGCGTTGGCCCCGGGCTCACCGTTGGGTCCCTTGGCCAGCAACCAGGCAATGAAGGCCTCGGCTTTGGCTTTCTCAGTGGAGTTGGCTGAGTTCACCATCCAGTCCAACGCGCGTCCCTCCTGATGCTCCAATCCGTTCGGGCAAGCGTTGCCTTTGTAGTACTTCGTGTACTTGCCGTAGGTCTGATCCAGCAGTGCGCCTAGTTTGAGTGTGCCTGGCTTTGGATCGGGACTACACAACGTCTGGCCGTGGTATTCCGGTTCCCAATCCAGTTCTGCAGGAAGGGTGATGCCAGGCCCTGGGACCGGCGATGCCGCGGCGGAGCTGTTCGGTGCGGTGCCAGGAAAGGCCACGAGTCCCACAACCAGCGTTAAGCCCGTGAGGACTACCAAGACTGATCCTGCGCGCCACCGCTTCATCCAAGAGCCACTCATAGTCTTTGTATCGGCACTTAATGCCGCACTGTTAGCCACGGGCGCCAACCTTGCAGGTCCAATAGTCCGATATCAACGAAACACGCCGATTTGTACGAAATTATTCTCAATACCGGACGATAGAAGCAGTTTTCCTCTGCGACACGAGCAATTGCGGAATCGCGACCAACAAATGATCTTGCTGTGACCCTCAGCAAAACTGCGGATCGTAGCCGGCAGAATCCCTAGACCGAACGCGCGTCGGGAGACCCCAGCCCTGGCCCGCTACTCCCACTCGATGGTGCCGGGCGGCTTACTGGTGATGTCAAGCACCACCCGATTGATCTGGGGTACTTCATTCGTCACGCGATTGGAAATCTTGGCAAGCACCTCATACGGCAACCGGGCCCAGTCCGCAGTCATCGCATCTTCGCTCTCCACCGGCCGGAGCACGACAGGGTGACCATAAGTACGCCCGTCACCCTGCACGCCAACACTACGCACCTCAGCCAACAACACAACCGGGAGTTGCCATATCTGATCGTCGAGGTTGGCCCTCGTGACCTCTTCCCGCACGATTGCGTCGGCGGCCTGCAGGATCGCTAGGCGTTCGGCGTCCACCGCACCCACGATCCGGATCGCCAACCCCGGGCCAGGGAACGGGTGTCGACCAACAATGTGTTCCGGCAGACCCAACTCGCGCCCGACGGCACGGACTTCGTCCTTGAAGAGGGTGCGCAGCGGCTCCACCAACGTGAAATTGAGATCCTCCGGTAGTCCACCGACATTGTGATGACTCTTGATATTTGCTGCTCCGCTGCCGCCGCCAGATTCCACCACATCCGGATAAAGCGTGCCTTGGACGAGGAACTCGACAGCTTCGCCGTGTGCGCCCATCTCCGCGACGACGTCACGTTCCGCTCGCTCAAACACCCGAATGAACTCACGTCCGATGATCTTGCGCTTTTGCTCCGGGTCACTGACGCCAGCCAAGTGCATCAGGAACTGTTCCTTGGCGTCGACCACAACTAAACGAACTCCGGTAGCAGCGACGAAATCCTCCTCTACCTGCTCGCGTTCCCCGGCGCGCAGCAAACCGTGATCAACGAAAACACAGGTCAACTGATCCCCCACCGCCTTGGCGACCAGGGCTGCCGCCACTGCGGAATCGACGCCGCCGCTCAAGCCGCACAACACATGCCCCTGACCGACCTGATCTTTGATCGCCACCACCTGCTCCGCGATGATGCCTGCGGTGTTCCAGTTGGGGGTCAGACCGGCAATATCGCGCACGAAACGTTCGATCGCGTCCTGCCCGTGCGGGGTGTGGTGCACCTCAGCGTGGTACTGAACCCCCGCCATTTGCCGGCCTAGGTCTTCGAATGCGGCCACTGGTGCCCCAGCCGTACGCGCCACGACCGTGAACCCTTTGGGCGCAGCGGTCACGGCGTCGCCGTGGGACATCCAAACGGTCTGTGACTTCGGCTGATCTGCCAACAACTGCGAACCCGGGTGTACTTCAGCATCGGTGGCGCCGTATTCGCGAGCCCCGGTCTGAGATACCTGACCACCCATGGCGGCCGCCATCAACTGAAACCCGTAACAAATCCCGAGGATGGGCACGGCGAGGTTGAACACCGCTTCGTCTAGTTGCGGCGCCCCCGGCTGGTAGACGCTACTAGGACCCCCAGACAGCACCAAGGCGGCGGGGTCTTTGGCGGCGATGTCGGCCGCACTGGTGGTCCCCGGTACGATCTCGGCGTAGCGGCCAGCCTCGCGGATCCGACGAGAGATCAACTGGGCGTACTGGGCCCCAAAGTCCAAGACAAGGACGGGGCGGGTGTCTGGTCCGATCACCTGATTCAGGATACGGCAACGCAGCTCTTGTGCCGCCAAGGCCGCCCGCGGGCGGCGGTCGCCGAAGGTCTCGCGGGCCATGGTGACCTTTGCTGAGTAGGCTGCCGGAATGGAAACTGATGTCTACCAGTACCGCACCGGATCCACGTTGTGCACGGACCTGACCTCTGCGGCCACCGGTTATGTGACTGGCCGCGAAGACGGCCTCCTGCACGTGTTTGTGCCCCATGCCACGGCTGGCCTGGCACTGATCGAAACCGGATCCGGTACCGAGGCCGATCTCGCCGAGACCCTAGAGCGCATGTTACCGACGCAGGACATCTATCGGCATCGGCATGGCTCCTTGGGACATGGCCGGGACCACGTGATGCCGGCCATCGTGGTGCCCTCGCTGACCTTGCCAGTGGTCGGCGGGCAACTTGCCCTCGGCATTTGGCAGAGCGTGGTCCTAGTGGATCCCAATAGTGACAATCCTGAACGGAACGTAAGGTTCTCGTTTCTGCCAGGTTGAGCGGGATCGGTGTCAGGGAAGTTGGGAACAGCGACCGCTACTTGCCGGCCTTGGCCCGCTTCCGTGCGCCTGACCGAGCCCGCTTCCGACGGCGCTTGCTCGACCCGCCCGGTTTCTTGGAATTGGGCAGGATCAGGTCGACGAACGGAAGCCGCAGACCACCAGGAGCGCTCTGAGGCACTGCAGGCGTGCTGGGAGCCACTGGAGCTACTGGTCGGTACGCCTCACCTTGCATCGGACGCGTGTCGGCCTCCGACCGGTTGGGCCACATCGCCATCGCCCGCTCAGCCTGTGCCGTGATCGTCAGCGAGGGGTTCACCCCAAGGTTGGCCGTAATCGCAGCACCGTCCACCACGTGAAGACCGTCATAGCCCCAGACCCGATGGTAGGGATCAACCACCCCTTGGTCAGGATCGTCAGAGATCGTGGCACCGCCAACAAAATGTGCGGTCATCGGGGCGTTCACTAGTTCGCCGAGGTTGCCTCCGGGAATCCCGTCAATCTGTTCGGCCGCCAGTCGCACGGCTTCGTTCGCTTTGGGGATCCAGGTCGGGTTCGGTTCCCCTTCGCCCTGTTTGGTTGACATTTTCCAACGCCCAAATCGCCCCCGCTTGCCGAACACGGTGATCGAGTTGTCTACGGGCTGCATGCATAGGGCGATGATGCTGCGTTCGGACCAACCCCGCATCAGCAGGTAGAACTTTGCCAACTCAACAGGTTGGGCGATGACCTGCTTGGCCCACGTCTTCCAACGCGGCACCCCAGGTTCCTCGTCGGTCATGATGGTGCTCAACAACCCCATTGAGTTCGATCCGACACCGTACCGCACGGGTTCAATGTGGGTGTCCGGATCCGGGTAGAACGACGAGGTGATCGCCACGCCACGGGTGAAGTTGCGCTCCCGAGAAGTGGACATCGCACCGAGCAGGCTTTCGGAGTTGGTTCGGGAGAGTTTGCCCAAGGCGGGGCTGATGCGATGCAGATGCCCTTCGTCCTTCATCCGATGCAACAGGGCCTGGGTGTTGTAGGTGCCCGCCGCCATGATGACCTGACCCGCAGTGAACGTCTTGCGGCCACGACGCGGGAGGATGCCCGTCTTCTCGGTCTGGACCGCGTAACCGCCACCGGCAATCGGCCGAATCGATTTGACGGTGGTGAGCGGGAAGACTGTCGCGCCGGCCGCCTCAGCCAACCCCAAGTAGTTCTTCGGCAGCGTGTTTTTCGCGTTGTAGCGGCAGCCCGTCATGCAGGCACCACACTGGATACATCCAGTCCGTTCCGGTCCCGCACCGCCAAAAAACGGATCGGGTCGCGTCACCCCGGGGCCGTCCCCGAAGTAGACGCCAACCGGGGTGAACCTAAACGTGTGGCCGACACCCATTTCGTCGGCAACGGCCTTCATCACCTCATCTGCCGGTGTCATCTCTTCGTGGGTCACCACACCCAACATCCGCGCGGCTTGATCGTAGTAAGGGGCCAGTTCAGCAGCCCAGTCAGTGATGTGCGCCCAAGCCTTATCAGTGAAGAACTTCTTCGGCGGCACATACAACGTGTTGGCGTAGACCAACGAACCACCGCCAACACCTGCTCCTGCCAGTACGACGGTGTCCTTGAGTGGATGAATGCGTTGGATTCCAGTCATCCCCAGCCTGGGCAGCCATAGAAACTTGCGTAGGTGCCAGTTGTTCTTGGGCAGGTCGGCATCCTCAAACCGGCGTCCTGCTTCCAGAACCGCGACGCGGTAGCCCTTCTCCGTGAGCCGCAAGGCCGAGACCGAGCCTCCGAACCCAGAACCGACGATTACGACGTCATAGTCGAATGAATCCATAGTTCAACCCTAACCCACACAGTCAGCGCGCGCGTGAGCTGAAGTGATGCCCGAACCAGCCTTGGACGCTGGAGTGTTTGTGCCCTAGGGGCACCCACCCTTTTCGCGCATCTACGGTGATTGCGGGCCTGGCGGCTGTATGAGCGGCCGGCTATGGGCGGGCACAAGGTCTGGTGAGCCACCCACTCTGCTACGCAGGTGTCCGAGCCTCTGGAGGGACAGGTTTCGACGTTGAACGATCCGCTTTTCCCAGCGAAGCAATACGCTGGGCGCATGACCAATGTTGTCCTAATCGAAGACGACGCGGAGCTCTCAGAGGCGTTAGCGCGCGCCCTGACAAAGCAGGGTTACACGACCACCGTGGCGGTCAACGGCCTTAACGGGGTTAAGACCGTCGTCGAGTCGACGCCAGACGTGGTGGTCCTAGACCTTGGCCTGCCCGACATCTCAGGGTTCGATGTGCTGAAGATGCTTCGTCCCGTAACCACGGTCCCAGTCATTGTTGCAAGTGCCAGGGACGACGACGCTGACATCATCCGGGCGTTCGACCTCGGTGCCGACGACTACGTCACCAAGCCTTTCTCGACGGCCCATCTTGCTGCCAGAATCCGGGCCGTGGCCCGCCGCTCCCAGATAAGTACTCCGGAGGAGCTTCGCGTCGGCGAGCTCTACATCGAGCGCGACAGCCATACCGCATCGCTGTCCGGGAGGGAGTTGGACCTTTCGCCCAAGCTATTCCAGCTCTTGGCGCACCTTGCTGAGCGAGAAGGCCAGGTCGTCTCCAAGAAGGAGCTCTGCACGGAGGTCTGGGACCTGCCTTTCGTGGACACCGACAAGACCGTGGACGTCCATGTGTCCTGGCTACGCAAGGCTCTTGGCGAGACAGCCGACTCCAATGGCTACATCCGGACGGTCCGTGGGGTAGGGCTCAAGTTGGTCGACCCAAGATGAAGCGTCAGATCATCTGGATCGTCAGCGTGGCCTCAGGCGTGGGCATCATCGTGGGGGTGCTGGTGCTCGCAATCATCACCACAGTGGACACCCGTATCGAGTCTGAGCGCGCCGCCGATCGAGCGGGAAAAGTCATTGCCAAGATGCTAAGCGAGGGGGACCCGAGCACGGTACCAGCGATGATTCAGGCAGTTGAGTCGCAGGACTTGCGGTTTGCCGTGGTCACACCCCAGGGGTCCTTTGGTGAGCCGAGCGTCACTGAGGATTCAAGGGTCATCCGTGAAGACCTGGTGCTCAGGAACGGTTCGCCCGCCACCGTATATGTGGCGCCAGATCCGCGACTGGTCCACGAGAACGTGGATGTATTCATTATCAGCGAGGTGGTCCTCGGCGCAATCGTATGGGCGATCGCCGTGGGGATCGGGGTGGTCGTCACCGCCAGGATGATCCGCCCGCTGGAGAATCTGGCCGAGGTTAGCCAGCAGTTGAGCGAGGGCGACCTAGACGTTCGCGCCGACGTCACCGGGCCTGAAGAGATTCAAGAGGTGGCGGGCGCGTTGAACTCCTTGGCAGAACGGTTCAACCAACGGATTGTCGACGAACGGGAAGCAGCGGCTGATCTGTCGCACCGCCTCCGGACCCCCTTGGCCGCACTCCAGGCGGAGGCGGACACCCTCGCCGATCCACAGGAGGCCGCCAGGATCTTCGAGAAGATCAGCAGGCTCGATCGCGACGTGGATGCCGTGATCACAACGATGCGTCGAAGCGAACGCGATGATGCCAGCGGAGGGGACCTTTCCGGCGTCCTGGCCGAGCGGATTGCGTTCTGGACACCGTTGCTCGAGTTCGAAGGGCGGGAGTGTCTTGTCCAGGCTCCCGATCGGCTCCCCAGCGTCGCGGCCTCCAACGGCGACTTGTCAACGATGCTCGACGCCTTGATCCAGAACGTCAGCGCCCACACTCCGGAGGGCACCAACATGAACGTGCGGGTCGTCGACGGGCCGCTCATCACGCTCACCGTCGCAGACGAAGGGCCGGGATACCCCAACGATGACGTCCTAGCCCGAGGCCATAGCTACGGCGGTAGCACTGGCCTTGGTCTTGACATCGTCCGCCAGATTGCTGTGCGCTCTGGGGGGTCGTTGCGTCTCAAGGACGCAACAGACCATGGTGGTGCAGCGGCCGTGATTACCCTCGGTCGGCGACCCTAGGCCAGTCCCCCACCTTGGTCGGCGGTGAGCGAATTCTGGTGGTCGCCCCATTCTTAGCATCGGCTTAACCCCGGATTAGCGCGGTGATAGTGGCGCGCGATTCACGCTTGAGTCACAGCACCTGGAAACACCAGGTACCGAAGGGAAAACCATGAAGAACAACAACTCAGCAAACAACAAGGGTCTCGACAGGCACGCTAGCAAGTCCTCAGGGACTGCAACAACTGCGCCACGTTCCCGGATGCGAACGACCTGGCTGGCCGCCATCGGCGCCGCAGCCGCAATGCTGATGGTGGCTCCATCAGCGTCAAGCGCCTGGGCGCAGCCGACCAACACGACTGCTCCCCCGGCAGCGGCCGCCACAAGCCCCCAGGAGCAGGTCGAGAAGGCTGCTGAACAGGGCCAGCGCCTCGAGATCGAACGCCGCGGCGCCCTGCTGGTTGAGTGGGGATCCGGTATGGAGGATGTCCAGTACATCCAGGGCGGTTACCTGCAGATGGACGGCAACAGCGGTCGCGGCGAAGTGATCGTCCGCGACGGCTGGACCGGCGAGATCAAGACCTACCAGATTCCTAGCGCCTACCCCAGCATGGGCGGGCTCGGACTGGAGATTGACGTCAAGAGCGGTGGGATGTTCCCGCAGGTCGTCACATTCTCCAGCTTGGCTGCGGGATCCCCGCTCTACCAAGGCCCTGACGGCGGCTACGAGGGTGACCTCGAGGACTGGGCCGGAATCAATGACATGGAGGTCTTCGGGCTTTCGTTCCGTTGAGCTCAAATCCACAAGAACCCCCACAGCTGGCGAGACCAGCGATGGGGGTTCTTGCGCGTGGGGCCCGCAAGCTTCTCTACGAAGCTGCCAGCGCCCCCTCTTGGGCTTCACATCGGACTCATGGAGAGGAAGGAGTCAAGCTGACGACGAGGATTATGGCGGCCCTCTGCGTCAGTTGAACCTTCCCTTGCAGAGCCCCTGGGGGTGATGGTCAACGCGGGATCGCGGAGTTCGCGCGTCCAAGCAGGGTCAGCAATGGTTACGCGATCGGGTCGATCCAGAGCGGGCTTTCTCATTGGATTTGCGGCAGCCGTCGCTCACTACTTAAAACCGGCCTTCTTCATCAAGCCCACGGACTTGGTCAGCAAGTCACCCCACTTTTCATCGGTCATTCCAAACTGTGGACCAAAACTAAGGGCACGCATCGTGGCCACAGTCTGCGATTCGGTGTACTTCAAGATGCCGTCCTCACCGTGTCGGCGACCCAACCCGGAATCGCCGAACCCGCCCATCGGGGCTGACGTGCTACCCCAGGCTGCGGCGTAGCCCTCGTTCACATTGACGGTGCCAGCCTTGATTTGGGCAGCAACGGCCTGGCCGCGCTTGATGTCGGAGGTGACCACGGAGGCGTTGAGGCCGTAGTCAGAATCGTTGGCCAACCGGATGGCTTCGGCATCGGTCGCGAACGGGTACAGCGAGATCAGCGGCCCGAAAGTCTCATTGCGATACGCCTGCATCTGATCGGTTACCCCGGTGAGCACTGTGGGCTCGAAGACGTAAGGACCAACTTCGGGCCGGGCATTTCCGCCCGCCACTACCGTCGCCCCCTTCTCACGAGCGTCGGCAAGGTGAGCACGAACCGTCTCCACTTGCCCGTTGTCAATCAGGGAGCCCATATCCGCGCCCCAACCCACATTGGCGGACAAGCGCATGTGCTTTACCCGTTCAGCCAAGGCCGGAACGAAGTCATCCCAAATCTGCTGCGCGACATAGATGCGTTCGGTGGAAACGCAAAGTTGGCCGCTGTTTGCAAATGAGCCGCGGATGGCAATGTCCACAGCCTTTTGGATGTCCGCATCGGCCAGAATCACCATGGCGTTCTTACCGCCGAGTTCCAACGAACACCCGATGAGTCGCTCACCACAGCCTGCGGCAATCACGCGACCCACACCGGTCGATCCCGTGAACATGACAAAGTCTGATTGGCCAACGATGGTTGGCCCGAGTCCAGCGCCGCTCCCGGCGACGACGCTCAGCACTCCGTCGGGCAGGCCGGCGCGTTCAAACATGTCCGCCACCCACAACGCCGTGAAAGGGGTCTTGCTGTCTGGCTTCAGCACGACTGCGTTACCGGCAACGATTGCCGCCAACGCATCCGAAGCGGCCAGTGTTAGAGGATAGTTCCAAGGCGCGATTACCCCGACCACACCTTTGGGTCGGTGATAGGCCTTCACCCCAACGAGGCCCGGCAGTGCGCCCCGGACCCGGCGTGGCTTGAGCAGGCGACCGGCCTCTTTGGCGTAGTGGCGGGCATTGACACAGATATCGAGCACTTCCTCAAGAGCGTCCTTGCGCGCCTTGCCAGTTTCGAGCTGTACCAAGTCCAAAGCTTCGTCGCGGTTGGCTAAGACCAAGTCATGGAACCTCTTGAGCACTTGTACCCGGCGGTACACCGGTTCCTGACCCCAGCGACGCTGCGCCAGCCGTGCGAAGTGGAAGGCCCGTTCCACGTCCAAGGGACTGGAGATCGGAACCTCGCCGAGGAGTTGCCCATCTGTGGGCGAGTACACCTCCGACATTGCTGATTGGCTGCTGTGCACGTGGCGGACCAACGGCGCAAAACGATTCACAACCGGTGTGTCGGTCACTGTCTGGGTCACTGGGACTCCTGCGTTGTTGAGGTGGTGGTTGGGGTTTGTTCGGCGGCTGTGGGCTGCGGCGGACGCCAACGCCGCTGCTCACGCTGGGCCTGCTCGACGTAATGCTGCACTTCCTGCTGCTCCCGTTCCTTGGCCCAGCCCAGTCTACGAGCCAACAGGGCCCCAACACCCGGTGCGACGCTAACCCCCGCATCGGATACCTCCAGGGCCAAGCGAGTGCGGCGGACCAAGACATCGGCCACGGACCGGGCGCCTTCTGCATCAATCGCCACCACGGCTTCGGCCCATAGGTAAGGCGCCTCGGGGTGGATTCGTTCGGCCAGCTCAGGCTCGGCTGCGATCAGGGCGGCCACGTCACTGGAACGATCGCCGTGCCGGCGCAGTAGGTGCTCAACGACATGCTCCGGCAACCCCCAGTCCCGCGCTAGCCGACCGCGGGTGGCCCAGAGTTCGTCAAATCCTTGGCCCCCTACAACCACGATCTCGCGCGTGACGCACTTGGGTGGTGTGCCAGGCACGAAAGCGGCTCGTTCGGAGACGGCCGCGTCAACGGCGTCTTGGGCCATGACGCGGTAGGTGGTGTATTTGCCTCCGGCGACCATGACGAGGCCCGGTTCCGGTCGCATCACTAGGTGCTCGCGGGAGACCGCTGTTGTACCAGCCTCATCAGCACCAACCTCGACCTCAGCGGCCACCAACGGGCGCAGGCCGCAATACACCCCAATCACGTCCGACGGGAACAGAGGGCTCACCAACCATCGATTGGCCTGGTCCAGCAGGTAATCCACGTCGGCGAGGGTGACATCCGGGTCGTCGAGGGCGCCGTCGTAGTCGGTGTCGGTCGTGCCAATCAGCCAGTTGTCGCCCCAAGGCAGCAGGAACAAGACGCTAGACTCGGTGCGGGCAATCACCGCGCTCCCGGAGCGGATCTTAGCCTTGGGGACGATCACGTGCACCCCCTTGCTCTGGCGAACGGTAGACCCAATCTCGCTCAGTCCGGCCGCTTCCCGGAAGGAATCACTCCAGACACCGGTGGCACTCAAGACACAGCGCGCGTATCCCGTGATCGTTTCGCCATCGGCCACAAACTCCACACCGATCACCCGATCGCCGGCGGGACCCATCGCAGCCCGCACCAGATCGGTCACCGTTGCTTCGGTCACCACCGCGGCGCCGAAGGCAGCCGCAGTTCGCGCTAACGCCACCACGTGGCGGGCGTCGTCGATCTGGGCGTCGTGAAAGCGGATAGCACCGCTGAGTTGGTTCACGTCCAACGCGGGCGCTAGGCCGTGCACGGCCGCCCGAGACAGCGTGCGGGGGCGCGGCATGGTGCCCCCGTAGGCACCCACTCGTGACAACAGATCGTAGAGTGTGACACCCGCGCCGTAGTAGGACTTCTCCACTGTCCGAGTCAACGGCAAGAGGAACTGCAGGGGACGCACCAGATGAGGGGCTACATGGTCTAGCAAGAGTCCCCGCTCGGTTAGAGCTTCCCGGACCAAGCCGAACTCGCGATTCTCCAGATACCGCAAGCCACCGTGAGCCAAGCGACTAGAGCGGCTCGACGTGCCCGAGGCTAGATCTGCCTTTTCGATGAGAGCAACCCGCAGCCCCCGGGTGGCGGCGTCAAGCGCCGAACCAGCACCAACCACACCTCCGCCGACCACGATCATGTCTAGTGGGTGGTCTCGCGACGAGTTGCGCAACTCTTCGATCGCCGCGGCACGTTGCCGGGGATTGAGGCGATCAGATTGGATACCTTGGGTCTGCGTTTCGATGGTTCGTCCTTTGGCTCGACATCAGATGGGGCCCGCGGTGGCTAGCTTTCGGTCACCACAACTTCAACCCGCTGAAACTCCTTGAGGTCGGTATACCCCGCCGTGGCGATCGCGCGTCTGATAGCACCAACTAGGTTCATCGTGCCGTCCGCCACGTGACTGGGTCCGGTTGCGATCTCGGCAATGGTGCCAACCGTTCCTAACTCGACGCGTTCCCCGCGTGGCAGCGTTGGGTGCACGGCTTCTGGTCCCCAGTGGAAGCCTTGTCCGGGTGCGTCGATGGCCCGAGCAAAAGCGGCGCCAGCCACGACCGCATCTGCGCCGCAGGCGATCGCCCGAACCATGTCACCAGAGCGCCCCATACTGCCGTCGGCCAAGACATGAACGTACCGACCCCCGGACTCATCAAGGTAGTCGCGGCGAGCTTCGGCCACCTCAGCGACAGCAGTCGCCATCGGAACCCGCACCCCCAGGACATTGGCTGTACGGTGCGACGCCCCGCCTCCGAAACCAACAAGGACGCCGGCCGCACCCGTGCGCATCAGATGCAGCGCCGATTGGTAGTTGGCGCACCCACCGACGATCACTGGGACGTCAAGGGAATGGATGAACTCCTTGAGGTTGATTGCCTCCCGACTCGACGAGACATGCTCAGCACTTACGGTGGTCCCGCGGATGACCAAAATATCCAAGCCAGCGGCAACCGCCACTGGCGCGAGTTGGGCAGCCTTGTCCGGGGAAACTGCCGCGGCCACGGTGTGGCCTTGGTCGGCGAGTTCGGCGACCCGTCGACTCACGAGATCCGGGTCAATCGGCTGAGCGTAGATGCGCTGCATCACCGGCGTGGCCTCACTGGCCGACAGACCACGAATCTGCGCCAGCTGCGGGGCCGGGTCTGCGTAACGCGACCAAAGACCTTCCAGGTTTAATGGGGCGCAAATCCCTAGCTTGCCGAATTGCTGGGCTGAAGCCGGGGACACAACCGAGTCCGTTGGTGCCGTCATCAACGGCGCATCAAACGGGTAGGCGTCAATCTGCCAACCGACGGACACGTCGGAGAGATCGCGGGTGCGGCGGCTGGGAACCACCGACACTTCATCGAAGGAGTATGCTCTGCGCCCGCGTCGGGCCCGGCCAATCTCAATCTCGGGCATCCCTAACGCCCCCCAGCGAAGTAGTTTGGCGCCTCAGAGGTGACTTGGACGTCGTGGGGGTGGCTCTCGCGCAGCCCAGCTGACGTGATCCGAACGAACTGGCCCTTGGCCTGCAACTCCCCAAGCGTGTCTGCGCCAACATAACCCATCGATGCGCGCAGGCCGCCCACCAACTGATGAGCAACGGCGGCCAGCGGCCCGCGATAGGGCACCTGGCCTTCAATCCCTTCCGGGACCAACTTGTCGTCCGAAAGCACATCGTCCTGAAAATAGCGATCCTTGGAGTAGGACCTGGCCTCACCGCGGGATTGCATGGCGCCTAGGGATCCCATGCCGCGGTATTGCTTGAACTGCTTGCCGTTCACAAAAACCACGTCACCGGGCGCCTCTTCGCACCCGGCGAGCAAGGATCCCAACATCACACTGTCTGCGCCTGCGACCAAAGCCTTGGCGATGTCACCGGAATACTGCAAGCCCCCGTCCGCGATCACTGGCACGCCAGCTGCTTTCGCGGCCCGAGCGGCTTCGTGTACCGCGCTCACTTGGGGTACGCCGACGCCAGCCACAACACGGGTCGTGCAGATTGAGCCCGGCCCCACCCCAACCTTGATCCCGTCTGCGCCCGCGTCGACCAACGCACGGGCTCCAGCCTCAGTGGCCACGTTGCCACCAATTACGTCAACCTGGGTGTCTGTCTTCAGCCGCTTGACAGCATCCAAGACCTGTCGGGAGTGACCATGTGCGGTGTCCACCACCACAACGTCCACCCCGGCTTCGATGAGTAGTTGGGCGCGCTTGTAAGCGTCCTCCCCAACCCCGACCGCGGCACCAACCCGCAACCGACCAGAGTCGTCCTTTGAGGCCCCGGGGTATTGCTCGGACTTGGTGAAGTCCTTCACCGTGATCAGCCCGGCCAGCCGACCTGCATCATCGACCAGCGGCAACTTCTCCACACGGTGTTCTGCCAACAGCGCGAAAGCATCTTTTCGTGAAATACCAACGTGGCCAGTCACTAAGGGTCCCCGCGTCATCACGTCACTTACCCGCTGGGACTTGTCTTCGATGAAGCGCATGTCCCGATTCGTGACGATCCCCAGCAAGGCACCGTCCTCCCCCACTACGGGAGCCCCCGAGATTCGGTACCGGGCGCATAGCGCGTCCACGTCGGCCAGAGAATCCTCGGCCCGACAGGTGACTGGATTTGTCAGCATCCCGGCCTCAGAGCGCTTCACTAAGTCCACCTGAAGCGCTTGGTCTTCGGCAGACGAGTTGCGGTGCAGAATCCCAATTCCACCTTCCCTTGCCATGGCGATCGCCATGCGGGCCTCGGTGACCGTGTCCATGGCACTGGACAGCAGCGGTACCCCGAGCCGAATCGAGCGAGTCAATCGAGCGGTTGTGTCTACTTCGCTGGGAATCACATCAGACTCATTGGGCAACAACAACACGTCGTCGTAGGTCAGACCTAGCGGGCCGAAGGTTGAGCCGGAAGATTCTGCCGGAGAAGTCACATGCGCCTCACAAGTCTCGGGCTTTCAGGTTACCGCCACCGACAAGCCCTCACCAATCCGGACATTCGGCATAAGTCGGGCTCGGAGACGGTTTCAACATGTGTAGACCTGTCCGCTTCCCCCACGATGATGTGCAGACGCGACCTTTCGTTGTAGGGAGGTCGTGCACCAGCCTTCACACAGGTTGGGAACCCGCGCTTGGCTGCGCAAGGATTCCGGCCTGACAAGGCGCGCGCTTGAGGAGGGAGTACAACATGGTCAGTGTCTTGGTCTGTGATGACACGCCAGCCGTGCGGCAGTCCCTGCAACGTTGTTTGGCGTTGGTGCCCGATGTCGCCACCGTGAGCACCGCCGCGAGTGGGGAGGAACTGCTCGCGCGTTACCCAGTGGAGCGACCCGATCTTGTGTTGCTGGACACCCAAATGCCCGGTATTGGCGGCTTGGAGTCGCTGCGTCGCCTCCTTCATGCGCACCACAAGGCCAACGTGTTGATGCTGACAATGGGCGAATCCCCCGCCGAGGTTGCCGAAGCGGTGGCAAATGGTGCGCTGGGATACGTGGCCAAGGATGCCTCACCGCAAGAGGTCGCGGCCGTCCTAGCGGTTGCCCAACGGCCAGGATCAGGTGGCAAAGTGCCTCCCCAGCGGGAGACCGGTATTCCATCGCTAACTGAGCGCGAGCGGCAAGTCCTGCAGGGGATGAGTGATGGTCGTTCCAACGCGCAGATAGGCCGCGATTTGTTTCTGTCCGAGGACACCGTGAAGACTCACGCTCGGCGACTGTTCCGTAAGCTGTCGGTATCCGATCGCGGTCATGCCGTGGCGGAAGGTTTCCGAATCGGGATTCTGACCTAGCTTTCGCAAGCCAGCATTTCGCACCGCCTCCGCAAGCCAGCATCCCTTCGTCACCCAAGCTGCCGAGGCACCGACGAAGCCATGCCGCAGCGGCCCGACCGCCACTGCTGAACCCGTGACAGACCTAGTCCACGGCCCGGTCGGTCCCTAACCACCCATCACGAAGTCGCTCGCCAACGGCGATGGGATGGCGTCATTACGGCTTCATGGCACGACCACGACATCATTATCCAAGGACACAAATGGCGACCTGCATCCAAGACCCCCTCGGGCAGAGATGAGCATGCGCTCCAGATCTAGGCGAGGTGCAGACTCGGCGGCGCCACGAGACCGGGCGGCAGGTGACTTCCGATGAAATCAACGGCCGTCTGCACTTGCGCTCGCTCCGCGGAATCCATCCGACCCCCCAACACGAGCCCGACAGGCCAGACCAGAGTCCGAATCCCCCGGGCGTCCGCCGCCTGCAGGATGATGCTGAGCTCGCGACCCGCGTCTTGGCCCACGGCCTCGCACGAGACAGCGTGGATCAGCTGGCTCTTCAACAGATGACGCGGCGAGTCCAAGGTCCGCGCCAGCGACACGCCAGCGCTAGCGGTCCGCAGCGCGCCGGGGCCGTTGTCGTGCGCCAGCTGGGTCTCGGCGGTTACCCAGTTCACCCTCAGCGCTGCTCGTTGTCGCGCCTCATCCGAGCCTAGGCCAGCAGCGCCGGACCGTTGCAGCAGTCCGCGAGCCTGCAACAGCCAGTCGGCGTCACCGACCCGCGGCGCAAAGATGTGGTCGGCCGCCAGTCCGGTTAGCCCGTCCACCGCTGCTAGACCACCGGCCGCCGTGGCCGCAGCATCATGGGGAATGGCTTGAGTGTGGTGACCTAGCTGCCGCAGAATCGACCCTTGCGCCGCGGCGGCCATCCCGACCAATATCGGGTCGGAGTGGCCGCGGAGCTGAGCCAAGGTGATCCAGCCTGCGCGATAGTCCCCCTGCGCACTACCCGTAATCGCCTGGGCCCAATCCCACCACGCGTCCTGCCCCGCAACAAAACGACCGGGCGACCCCTCGCAGATTGCGTGGATCGCCCGGTCGTAAGCGGTTGGGTCAGTGGCTGTGCCCATGATGGCTGTGGCCGTGACCGGCGTCTTCGGCTTCATCTTCTTCGGGCTTGTCCACGACCAGTGCCTCGGTCGTTAACAGCATGCCCGCGATAGAGACGGCGTTAGTAAGAG
>JAHZKU010000037.1 GCA_022600255.1 Actinomycetes bacterium
CATCGGCTTGAGGATGCTGGCGGCGTCGATGGCGCCTTCTGCAGCACCGGCCCCACGAGCGTATGCATCTCGTCAATGAACAAGATGATGTCGCCCCGGGTCCGAATCTCCTTCAGGACCTTCTTCAGACGCTCCTCGAAATCCCCGCGGTAACGGCTGCCAGCCACCAGCGCACCTAGATCCAGAGTGTAGAGCTGCTTGTCGCGCAAGGTGTCCGGAACATCACCTGACACAATCTTCTGCGCCATGGACTCCACGACGGCCGTTTTACCGACGCCGGGCTCGCCGATCAGCACTGGGTTGTTCTTGGTCCGGCGAGACAGCACCTGCATGACTCGCTCGATCTCCTTGTCTCGACCAATGACCGGATCCAACGCCCCTTCCCGTGCGGCTTGGGTCAAGTTGCGGCCGAACTGGTCGAGCACAAGCGAGCCGGATTGGGTGCCCTCCTGCGGGCCGCCTGCGTTGGCCGGCTCCTTGCCTTGGTAGCCGGACAGGAGTTGGATCACCTGCTGGCGCACCCGGCTCAGATCAGCGCCGAGCTTCACCAACACCTGGGCTGCGACCCCTTCACCTTCCCGGATCAAGCCCAGCAGTATGTGTTCGGTGCCGATGTAGTTGTGGCCCAGTTGCAGGGCCTCCCGCAGCGATAGCTCCAAGACTTTCTTGGCGCGCGGGGTGAAGGGGATATGGCCACTGGGGGCCTTCTGACCCTGGCCAATGATCTCCTCGACCTGCGAGCGCACACCCTCAAGGGAAATCCCGAGACTCTCGAGGGCCTTGGCTGCGACACCTTCTCCCTCGTGGATCAGGCCGAGCAGAATATGCTCCGTGCCAATGTAGTTGTGGTTCAACATGCGCGCTTCTTCTTGCGCAAGCACCACGACCCGTCGAGCCCGGTCTGTAAACCTCTCGAACATCCAATCACACTCCTACTCTGGCTTCCTCTGACTCTAACGCCGCGACGCGGCACCGTGATCCTCAGAACGGCGCATTGGCATACGCCGAGCGTGAACATGCCCGCGATCCGGGCCCGATCTGCCCGAAATCACCCTGAAAGCACCCAGCGTTGGTCACCAAACGAGTCCGCTACAGCACGGGTAGTAGCCAGACTGGACTGCTTGCGTCCGGACAACTGCGGCGATGCCGTACCTTGGCGCGGCATCACCTGCGGCAAGTAGGGCACCCTCATAACCATGACCTCCAGCGCTGATTCTTTCTTCGGCAAACCACGCGATTCCAAGGACGACCGGCCGCAGACAGCCGAAGGCCTGCGCATGGACCAGGTTCGTCGGCTCGATGAAGGTCCGGAGGAGGCTGGGCCTTGGTACAAGTGGGGGCCTTACCTCTCCGAACGGGCTTGGGGCACTGTGCGCGAGGACTATTCCGCCGACGGCGACGCCTGGGACTACTTTCCTTACGAAGAAGCCCGAAGTCGGGCTTTCCGGTGGAGTGAGGACGGAATGGCGGGGCTGTCTGATCTGCGCCAAGACATCTGCGTCTCGCTGGGCTTGTGGAACGGGCGCGATTCCCACCTCAAGGAACGGATGTTCGGCCTCAATGGTCATCAAGGCAACCACGGGGAGGACGTCAAGGAGGCCTATTGGTTCACGGACGCACTGCCGAGTCACGCGTGGCTGAGCTGGCGGTATCACTACCCGCAGTGTGCCTTTCCCTACGAGGAACTCCTGCGCAAGAACGCCGAACGCGATCGCATGCAGCCCGAGTATGAGCTCTACGACACCGGGGCCTTCGACGACAACAAGTACTGGCAGGTGGATGTGGACTATGGCAAAGCCAGCCCGACTGACATCCTCATGCGGATTACGATCAAGAACTGCGGCCCCGAGGACGACCGGCTGCATGTGCTGCCACAGTTATGGTTCCGCAACACGTGGGACTGGGGACGCAAGTCTGCCAAGCCGAAACTCTGGTTCAAAGAGGCCTCAGGTTCCAACGGTGCCGTGATGGCGCAACACTGGCGGGCTGGGGTCTATCGGTTTCAGGCGGGGCCAGACCCCGCCGGGCAGCAACCTGTCGCACTGTTCTGCGACAACGCATCCAACGAACAAGCGTTGTGGGGCAACCCGAACCAAGCTGACTATCCCAAAGACGGCATCAACGACCACGTCGTTTCCGGTGCCGAAAGCGTCAACCCGGAAAGGCGTGGAACAAAAGCAGCCTGGTGGTATCAACTGGACATTCCTGCGGGTGAAACCGTGGAACTGCGGTTGCGACTGTTCAACGACGCCGCAGAACACCCTAACCATCACCCCACTGCACCGGAAGGATTCGGCCGACTGCTGGCCAAGCGTAAGCAGGAGGCCGATGAGTTCTACGCGGCCTTAACACCTGCCAACACCAGTGCGGCCGAAGCCACGGTGATGCGGCAAGCCTTCGCCGGGATGATTTGGACCAAACAGTTCTATCGCTACAACGTGTCCCTTTGGCTGGATGGGGATCCGGATGAGCCGCCCCCGCCGCCAGAGCACAAGATCCTGCGCAATGCGGACTGGCGCAACCTAGACGCCTACGACGTCATCTCTATGCCCGATTCCTGGGAGTACCCCTGGTTTGCGGCCTGGGACTTGGCCTTCCATACCGTGGTTTTTGCCCATATCGACCCCACGTTCGCCAAATACCAACTGCTCCTGATGTTGCGCGAGTGGTACATGCACCCCAAGGGCGCCATTCCCGCCTATGAATGGAACTTCGACGACCGCAACCCCCCGGTTCATGCCTGGGCCGCTATCCGCGTTTTCGAAATCGACGGTGCCTGGGATTTCGAGTTTCTGGAGCGCATCTTCCACAAACTCCTGGTCAACTTCACTTGGTGGCTGAACCGAGTGGACCGGCAAGGCAACAACGTATTTGAGGGTGGCTTCCTGGGCTTAGACAACATTGGCCC
>JAHZKU010000038.1 GCA_022600255.1 Actinomycetes bacterium
CGGTGTCGGTCCCAGATCAACCAGCGCGATCAGCCGGGCGAGGTCGGACCGGAGCTGCGTAGGCCAGTCACCCCAACGGAGTCGATTGCGATTGCGCAGCATCACACGCGACGTCCCGGTGGCTCCCATGGCGCCACACTAAAGCACGCGCGGCCGAAACTAAGGCTATTCTGGCCGCCCTGCAACAGCGGGTGGCCCGTCGGGCGAGGCATCGTGGCCATCGGGACGCCTGATCGGGTCCCATCGCAACGGTGGTGGGGTCATGGGCAACCGTCGTGGAGTCTGCACTTCTGCCGACAGGTCAGGCTCGGCGCCACGATTCTGCGCACATTTCCGCCGCAGACCCGGTTCTTTTCTAGCCCGGAACGGATCGCCTTAGGCGGCGAGCCGATGCCGGTGGTATCCCAAGAACGGGTCACCGGCGAGGAGTACCTGGCCTACCTGCGGTCGGTCGTCAACAAACATGAGGTGCCGATCTGGGCCTATCAGAAGGTGACGGCCGTTACTGGCCACGCCGGAGATTTCCGCGTGACCGTGACCAGCCAGATGGGATCGACAGCGACGATTGCATGCGGCGTCATCGTGCTAGCCACCGGTGGCACTGATCGCTCCCGCAGATTGGGTGTGCCGGGAGAGGACCTCGCCCTGGTTTCGACCCACCTGGGTGATCCCCATCGCTTCTTCGGGCGGCGCGTTCTTGTAGTGGGCGGCCGCAACAGCGCCGCGGAATCGGCGTTGCGGCTATATCGCGTCGGGGCCGACGTGACCATCTCCTACCGTCACCTCGAGCTCAATCACCGGGTGAAGTACTGGATTCGGCCCGAGGTTGAAACGCTCATGCTTGAGGGTGAGATTCACCGTCAGATGCCCACGATCGTAGAAGAGATAACGCCGCACGGCGTGATCCTGCGGAATTTGGCAGAAGCGACCACGCAAGAAATCCCGGTAGACGATGTCCTGCTCCAGATCGGCTTTGAGCAAGACCCGGCGATCTTACAGGTGTGTCAGATCCAGCTGGACGCGTCATCCAACCCCGTGGTGGACGAAGCCACCATGCGTTCGAGCGTTCCAGGTGTATTCGTGGTTGGTACGGCGCGGGCCGGAACGCAGAATGACTTTGGCGTCTTTATCGAGAGTTGTCACCGAGATGCCGCCGCTGTGGCCGCCGCGCTGGCCGGACGAGAGCCACCGCCAATCCTGCCGCCACGCATCCGGCCAGAACAATAGCAGCTACTCCATCTGAAACCTGGACCTTGCCACGATCACTGCGGCGGGGCAGACTCAAGACGTGAGGTCCCGTTCCACCATTGCTGTCACAACGGCCCTCGTCGTCGGATTCGCAGGGCTGGCCGCAGTCACGCCCCCTGCCACGGCGGGTCCAGCAGCGGCTCCGGCCATCGTCGGCGGCAACAAAGCCCCCGAGGGGAGTTGGCCTAGCATCGCGGTCCTGGCCGAGCGGCGCGGGTCGGCCGAAAACACGGCCTTCTGCGGGGGAACGCTAATCCACCCCCGCTGGGTGATCACGGCCGCCCATTGCCTCCAAGGTGAGTCAGCGCGATCGATGCGGATCTACCTCGGTCGCACCAAGCTAAGCGACAGCGGCGGGGAGCGAATTCGGGTGCGGAAGTTGGTGCGGCACAACTGGAAGCCGCGCAACGATCGAAACGATATCGCCCTGGTAAAGCTACGCAACCGGTCCAGTCAGCCCGTGATGCCGATGCTGGCCCGCGACCAAGGCGCTGCATACGAGGCCGGCTTCCCGGCCCAAATCGCCGGATGGGGCGCGACACGCCCAAATGGTCGCGGCGCCCCGAACCGTCTCAAACAAGCAGATGTTCAGATGATCGCGCACCGTGCGTGCAACTCTGCCTACGGCGGGATCAAAGAGAAGCGGCAAGTCTGCGCAGGTCTGTGGCCGCGGGGTGGGGTGGATTCTTGTTCTGGTGATTCCGGCGGGCCCCTAACGGTTACAAATAACCGTGGCCAGCCTTTACTAGCCGGTATCACGAGTTTCGGTGGAAACCGTTGCGCCGCCAAGCGGCAGCCCGGCGTATACACCAAAGTGGCGGCCTACCAACGCTGGATCGAGCGCAAGATCAACTAGGGTGCCCGATTTCGCGCCAACTCAACGTCCGTGCCAGGCTCTCAACTTTGTCGTTTTGGCACGATGCTGGTGGCCAACAGCGGTAAGTGCCAGTTACCGCGAATGGCCAGCACCCGTAAAACGATGACCAAGGCGATTGGGAGCCAGATCGCGAAGCGGGTGAACAGTCCGAGTTCAATGAGGATCACGTACAGGGCCGAGCCAGCGAAACCCGCTAAGGCATAGATCGGGCCAACCAAGACCGCCGGTTTCTGATCGGTGAGCAGGTCTCGGATCACGCCACCGCCCACTCCGGTCACGACCCCCAACAGGATCGCCATGTACCAAGGCACCCCTGCCCGCAGCGTGACCCCTGCGCCGAGGACCACAAAGACAGCTAGGCCCACGGCATCCAACAGCAGCACGGGCCCCCAGTTGTCGATGTCTGTAATGGGACGCCAGCTCAGGAATGCTGTCAGAACCACCGCAGTGATTGCGGCAACCGCCAACGGCCAGGGATCCTCAACCCAGTTCACCGGTGTTTCACCGATGACAAGGTCTCTGATCGTGCCACCACCGACGGCAACGACTAACCCCAGCACCATGCCGCCGAGCCAATCCATGGAAGACCGCGCGGCCGCCATGACACCGGACAAGGCAAAGACGACGGTGCCGATGACCTCGAGCCCCAAGAAGATCGCATCTTGAATCGTGGACCCGGTCACGGCTCAATCCAAGCACATCGGCTAGCTGCGCTCAGGCGATTCATCCAGCCTGGTGAGCATCCGCTTGAGGGCGACCTGACGGTAGGAACTCTCTAGGAGTTCGGCCACCTCGTCCCACTCGATGTCGCTAGCATCCAAGTCGACAGCCAACCACGTTGTCCAATACTTGGGGACGAAGAAACGCGAGTCGGCGCGCAGTGCAGCCTCATCCTCGGGGTCAGGTTTGATGATGATGGCGCTGGGATGATCCGGCCCCGCGTGGTAGGTCACGAAGATCTTCTTTCCAGCCCGAAAGGTCGGGCGTCCCCAGGCCTCAACCTCAACCGCCTCCGGGAATGCCAATGCCACCTTTCGGAGCTTCTCCAGAGTTGGGTCGTCTGGGGAATACACACGGTCGTGGGCCATAGGTCACCCTACCGAGGCGGAGGTTGGTCCGGGCCGAATTTCGTTGTCTTGTGGACTGCAGCGATCGGCTGTTGCGCTTCCTCGGCTGACGCTCCTGCCTTGGCCCAG
>JAHZKU010000039.1 GCA_022600255.1 Actinomycetes bacterium
TGGGCGACCGTCGAAGTCGGCACCGGCGCTTTGACGTTGCAGGCCGCAGTATTTGGGCCGGGTGGGTCGAAAGTCCTGCGGGCCAGTGGCCGCGGTTCGGTGGCTGAACCGACGTCATTAGGTGTTGAGGTGGCCGAGGAACTACTGTCACAGGGCGCCGCACAGCTTGTGGGGGAGAAGTATCAATGGGTATAGGTAAGGAGCGTTCACAATGACTGTCGTATCCCTAATCGCCGCCGGTCCGGGGGATCCAGAGCTCTTGACGTTGCGGGCATCCGCATTGCTCGCAGCGGCTGACACCGTTGTGTGTGATGCTGACTCGGTGGAGCTGGCCCGCGTGGCCGCTGGCCCCGATAGCGAAGTAACTGTGGCGATCGACGATGACGGCTTGCCGCTGGCACATCGGGATCGCGCCAAGTTGGTCGCTGAACACGCGAACGCTGGCCGGCGCGTGGTCCGCCTACTCTCTGGAGATCCCGTGATCGACGGCTCCCTCCCGATTGAGGTGGAGGCGTTGACCACCGAACAGGTCGAGTTTGAGATCATCCCGGGCGTCAGCACCCTAAACGGTGTGCCCGCGTACGCAGGCTTCAGCTTGACCGGTGGTCGGGCTCGTGAGATTGCCGTTATTGACGCGAACGACACCGACATCAACTGGGAGATTCACGCGCGTCCCCGCGTGACCCTAGTCGTGCAGAACGGCGCGGATCGCGCCGCCGATCTCGCCGCCGAACTGATCAAGGCTGGCAGGCCGAGCTGGACCCCCATCGCCATCACGCGCGCCGGCACCACCATCGACCAACGCACCATCGTGTCCACGCTGGTGGATATCCCCAAGGTGCTCAAGAGTGCCAAACAATCTGGGCCTGGTCTGGTTGTGATCGGGGAAGTGGTGCTACAACGTGAAATGATGTCGTGGTTTGAGACCAAGCCCCTATTCGGTTGGCGGGTGCTGGTGCCCCGTACCAAGGAGCAGGCCGCGTCCCTGTCCGAACAACTCCGGGGTTACGGCGCGGTTCCGGTGGAAGTACCGACGATCTCGGTAGAGCCGCCGCGCACGCCGCAGCAGATGGAGCGTGCTGTCCAAGGTCTAGTGACTGGTCGCTATGAGTGGATTTGTTTCACGTCCACCAACGCGGTGCGCGCTGTGTGTGAGCGATTCGCAACCTACGGCCTAGACGCTCGGTCGTTCGCGGGCCTGAAGGTGGCCGCGATCGGTGAGCAGACCGCCAAGGCGCTTGTGGAGTTTGGTGTCACACCAGACCTCGTGCCCAGCGGCGATCAATCCAGCTTAGGTCTGCTCGAAGACTGGCCCGAGTACGACGCATTGGTGGATCCGATCAACCGGGTATTCCTGCCGCGCGCGGACATCGCCACGGAAACCTTGGTCGCTGGCATGAAAGAACGTGGTTGGGAGGTAGACGATGTCACCGCCTACCGCACCGTGCGCGCCGCGCCGCCAGCCGCAGAGATTCGCGAGGCGATCAAGACCGGCGGCTTTGATGCCGTTCTCTTCTCGTCCTCCTCAACCGTGCGCAATCTGATCGGTATCGCGGGCAAGCCGCACGCCACCACGGTGATTGCCTGCATCGGACCGCAGACCGCCAGCACGGCTGAAGAACACGGCCTGACAGTGGACGTGCTGGCCGACAAGGCGAGCGTGGCGGTGCTGGCGGAGAACCTGGCCGCACATGGCGACTCGCTGCGGCTGGCCGCGCTGGAAGCGGGGGAAGCTAGCTGGCGGCCAAGTCGGCGGCGGCCCGCCTCACGGCGCCGGGCTACCTGAGTATGACTGGGGTCGACCCGGATGCTGGCCAGTTCGGACTACCCCGCCCGGGGGATCGCCGCCCACGTCGGTTGCGTTCAACGCCCGCGCTGCGGCGCCTCGTTGCGGAAACCACCCTGCAGGCACGCCAACTCATTCAGCCACTGTTTGTGGCCGAAGGCTTGGCGCACCCCAAGCCCGTGGCCAGCATGCCTGGCGTCGTACAACACTCCCTAGCGTCCTTGCCCGAGGCGGTGAATGCAGCGGCTGATGCCGGCGTGGGCGGCGTCATGCTGTTTGCAGTGCCAACCACCAAGGACGGGCAAGGGACTGCCGCCACAGATCCGGGCGGAATCTTGAACGTCGCACTCCGTCATGCCAACGCGGCCGCGGCAGGGCGTCTTGTCGTGATGTCCGACCTGTGCTTGGACGAGTTCACCGATCACGGTCACTGCGGGGTGCTGCGCACCGATCAGGCCGAACCCAAGGTCGACAACGACGCCACCTTGCTGCGTTATCAAGCGATGGCGCTGGCGCAGGCGGCTGCGGGCTCGCAGGTGTTGGGGCTCAGCGGCATGATGGATGGCCAAGTCTTGGCGACCCGGACGGCGTTGGATCAGGCTGGCTACCAAGACGTGGTGCTGCTGGCCTACGCTGCAAAATACGCCTCGGCCTGGTACGGGCCGTTCCGAGACGCTGTCGGCTCAGAGCTGGATGGCGACCGCCGCACTTACCAACAGGACCCCGCGAACCGCCGAGAAGCCCGGGTCGAAGCCGGTTTGGATGAAGCGGAAGGCGCGGACGTATTGATGGTGAAGCCAGCCATGGGGTATTTGGATGTGTTGGCAGATATCGCGGACACCTCGGATCTGCCGGTCTGGGCCTACCAGGTCTCGGGCGAGTATGCTGCCATCGAGGCGACCGCGGCTGCCGGATGGCTTGACCGCGACCAACTTGTGCCCGAGACACTGCTGGGCATTCGCCGCGCTGGGGCCGCAGCGATCCTGACCTATTGGGCCACGGAATTCGCCCCACGATTCGGGTAACGCCGACCTCACGGATAGGCCTCAATGCGCCACCCAGCGTGAGGCGATACCGGCCCCTAGGTACCCAAATCGCACCTTCGCGTCCGAAAGTAGCAAAACGGACAGGTCTTTGTTGCGTTTTGATCACGCACTGAATCCCAGCCTGATAGATATTCCTTGACACCCGGCAATTCGGGTCGGGAGTTCTAAGGAGCGCGGGCATGGGAAAGACATTTATCGCCGGGCTATTGTTGGCGTTAGCCGCAATAGTCACGATCATCGTGTCGTCGGTGATGGGCTTAGACATCGACTCGGTGTTCTTCGGACTCACCGTGGGCGCCGTGTTGGCGTTGGTGAATGACAAGTCCGGCGTGCTGGGCCGGATCGGCGGGTTTCTGGTTGGCGTGGTCGTCACCATGGCCGGCTACATCATCCGCATCCTTGCCCTTAACGAATCGTTGGTCGGCCAGATCCTGTTCGCGGTGATTGTGGCGCTGCTCATCGCCGGCATCTGTGCCGTTACTAGCGGTCGGTTGCCGATCTGGTCCGGATTCCTGGGGGCTGGCTTGGTTGCCGGATCCTATGAGGCGAGCTTCTTGGCTGCGCCGCAGGACATCACCACGGACCTGTTCACAAACGTTTCCCAGGCGTTGGTCCCCATGGCCATCGCCTTCCTCGCTGGCATCTTCGTGAAGCCAGAGATTGTCGGGGTCGAAACCAGCGAGGACGCTGAGATCGACAAACTCGAAAGTGAAATCGCCCACGACGCCCCCAAGAAGAGCGAGGTCTGAGAACAATGGCTAGGAAGAAAAACAGGGCCCGCGCAGGCGTTGCCCTGCTCGGGATTGGGGCGGTTGCTGCGGCAACGATCCTCCCAGGAACGCTCGCGATCGCAGCCGACAACGACGGTGTGCATACCGCCGTTACCCGGGCCGTGCTTGCGCAAGGTGACGCCAACGGTGAGTTGAACCGCGGTACCTTGGTCACCCAGATCCAGGTGGATGGCACCGGCCAGGCGCAGTTCTCGGTGCCCGTACCCAGTGGTGGCTCGCCATCGGACATGGACGCTTTCGGCGGCCCGAACGTTGTGGACGGCGAGGCGCAGTACGACATTGCCGTGGATGGGCCACAGACGCTGCGCACCTCGCAGAGCTTTGACACCGACGACATCCCGGTCAAGGTCGATATCTCTGCCACGTTGGACGGCCAGTCCATCGACCCGACCGATCTGGTGGGTAAGTCCGGGTTGGCCACGCTGACCTACACCCTGACCAACACGACGTCGGAGCCAACGGAGGTGTCCTTCCTGGACGCCTCGGGCAATACGGTGACACAGGAGATGCCCATCGCCACCCCCATGGCGGGCTCCCTGGACACCAACTTCGACAGTTCTTGGACCGAGGTCGTCTCGGAGCAGTCCGATGCGGTGGCCCAGAACGGCCAAGGTGGCACCACGGTTGGCGCGACCGTGCCACTGATGTCCCCGCCGATTGGTGAGACCCAAGGATCGGTTGTGATCGAGGGCCGAGTGGACAACGCGGTTGTGCCCGCGATTGACCTGAAAGTCGCCATCATCGCCCCGATAGACACCTCGGCGGGTCGACAAGGGGTGGAACTCGCCGAGACGACCGGCGGCGGCCTGCAAACCTTGTATGAAGGCATGGAACTGCTGAGCTCGCCGACTGAGGGACTTGGGTTCCTGGCCGCCGGGCTGGGGACTGCTGTCTCCGGTGCGGACCAGATTGCCAACGGTGTGGCTGACACCCTGGCGCCCAGTGTCGAGGAGTTGCGCCAGAAGGCCTCCGTCGAGGGACACGTCACGGCGAGTAACGCCGCTCAGTCCTTAGTCGACACCGCTCGCGGACAAGACTCGTACACAACGTTGTTGGACTCCTTCGACAAGCTCAACGACGGTTTGTTCACCGCGCAGGACAGTTTGAAGAAACTGGCGAAGAAACTCGGCGGACCATTGGACACGATTCCGGTCACCTCGGATGGCAACCCGGACTTGACCAACGCCACCATCGGCGGTGGATTGACAGCACTGCTGTTTGGTATCAACAAGCAGTCCGCTGGACAGCCCCTGACCAAGGCCATCTCCGGTCTGACGAACCCGCAGTGTGACTATGACAATCCGACGAACCCCAACCAGCCCTGTGGGGCCTGGCAGGTGTTGGACATCATCCTGGGCCAGTTGGACTTCAATGTGCCGCAGGCCTGCCAAACCACGCTGACCGATTGTGCACTGCCGGGTAACTCCCCAGGCGCGTCGGCCCTGCTGGAGCTCATCGAAGAAGTTCAGGTGGATCCCAACGGTTACACCGGCGACATCGGCCAGGACCAGTTCCAAGGCTTGCTCAAGGGCAACAGCATCTTGGAGTTGATCGAGGGTCACAACTTCGGCAGTGGCGTCTGTAACATTCCGGGATACCCGACCCCGACCCCCCCGGCCCTAGTGACCTGTGGTGGCGCTGTGGACCTGCAGGTTTCCAAGCTCGCGAACCTCGCCCTGATCACGGGTCAGTTTGCGGAGGGACTAGCTGAAGGGTTTGGTCAGAAGCCCGTGACCAAGGAGAATGCTGAAACCACCCTGCGCGGCGGTTTGTACGGGGTGCAGCAAGGTCTCGTGGGCAGTGCTGATGGGACCCCGAACGGCTGTAAGCCGGACTCGAGTTCGCCGTACAACTGCAAGTTGGATGCACAGACCCTTGGGTTGAACATCCTGATTGCGCAGAACTACGACGCAGCGAACATCATCAACGGCCTGCAGGTGCTAGCGCTGAAGACGGACAACAATCCGACCAATCAGTTCCCTGCGGACTTCCCGCTGTATGACCAAACACTGCAGTTCGGGGTCTGCCCCGGTGGCAATGCTGATCCGGACCTAGTTGAGGATCATTGTTCTGCGACCCAGGTGATGGGCTTCCTGCAGGCGGGCCTAGCCGGCTGGAAGAAGAACGAAATCAGCGAGGGCAAGATCGATGACCGTTGCCCAGTGGTGCCAAGTGAGCCTTGGATTCCCCCTGTTGATGGGAACGACCCGGGAACAGTACCCGAGGCGCCCAACTCCAACACGGTCGAGAATGCTGGTGCAACTTGTGCGGTGCGGACGTTGAAGGACAGCGTGGACCGGATTCTGCTGCCAAGCCTTGGCAACGGTGTGCAGCAACAGACGTTGGAGACGATTGGGTCTGGGCAGTTCACGCCCAACTGTGACCCGAACGTCACCGGTACGCTGACCTGTGCCCTGAGTGTCCTGGACAACGGCATCAGCGGACCCCAAGACGACAGCCTGAAGAACGGGACCCGGACCCTTGCTGACGGCTTGCCGGCGGCCGAGGAAGGTGCACAAGCCGCCGCCGATGGCGTAACAGGGCAGATCATGCCGGGGATCAACGAGAACGTTGAGACCGCGAACGAGACGATCGCAGTGATTGAGGCCCTGGACGATCGGGCTTACAGCGGGGCGAATATTCCCGGTGGTGCCGCGGTTGGTGTCAGCAGCAACCAGGGTGTGTACGCCTTTGAGTTCGCTAGTGCGGGTGGCCCGAACAGTAACTCACTGTCGCGCTTCGGTCTAGCAGCGCTGTTCCTGCTGATTGCGGCGGGCGCGGGATATGCGATGAGTACTCGTAAGGCCTGATTGGCCTAACGGACGGTAAGAAGCCCCGGAGCCTTCGTGGCCCCGGGGCTTCTTACTGTCTGCTGCACGCGAGGCCCTCCGCGTGGTCGGATGCGTCTGTGGGCCAGGGCCCCGGGTCCAGTGAGTGGCTGGACCTCGTGGCGCGGGCCGGCCTAAGCAGCCAACCGCGGCATGTGGAGGAGAAAGTGGTGATTTCCGCCGAATTTCCCGATATTTCCTGAGAAGATGGCTCTGCACCGCATGACCCGTTCCTCATAGGTTCCGGGCAAGTGCGGACTGCGGATCTGTCGTGGAGGCTGAAATGAATCGGATGGCTGCAATTGGGGCCGGTGTGTTGGGTGGCGTCGCCCTAGTTGGTGCGGGGGTCGCCGCGGGCAGTTTGATGGCCGAGGATTCGGAAACCCAAGTCGTCTCCGCTGCGGCACAAGGGCCCATCACCGAAGCGGATCAACCGTTGCTGGTGAACTTCGGCGCGGCCACGAATGAATTTGAGAGCTTGCTCGTGAAGGCGCGGGACGGCAAGAAAGTCGGCGATCAACTCACCCAACAGGCCGTGGTCGTCCTGAATCTGGAGCGGGTGGCCCAGGGAACGGATTTCAAGGACATCCTGTCGGCCACGGGTGATGCCATGTTGCTTCTCGGGGCCGGGGTGACTTCAGATGATGGCGCCACCGTCGAAGAGGGCCTGAACGACTATCAGGAAGCGCAGCAGCAGATTCTGGAGTTGGCCGAGGAAGTGAACGGGGGCCCGATTTCTGGGTCGGACCTCCCCACGCCAGACACCCCTGCGGCTCCGGCGGAGACCACCGAGTAGCGTCGGCAGATGCTACAACTGCAAAGCGGCTAGTTTCGGCGGAGCTGGTGTGGGTGGAACACTAAGAGGATGACGCAACTCCCCTCCATTGTCCGGCGGCACCCGACCCCTATCAGCGATGAACTGTTCGCCAGTGCGCAACGTGTGACACCCGGCGGGGTTAACTCGCCAGTGCGGGCATTTTCTGCGGTGGGTGGGCATCCGGTCTTAATGGCCAAGGCGCAGGGCCCCTACCTGACAGACGTGGACGGCAATGAGTATGTCGATCTGGTTGGGGCTTGGGGCCCCGCCCTATTGGGGCACGCGCACCCAGCGGTGATTGATGCGGTGCGAGAGGCCGCCAGCGCAGGACTGTCGTTCGGCACGGCCACCCCCGGAGAGGTCGCGCTGGCACACCTGATCACTGATCGGGTCGCGCCGGTAGAGATGTTTCGGTTTGTCTCCAGCGGCACGGAGGCCACGATGTCTGCGATCCGGCTGGCGCGCGGTGCCACGGGCCGCAACAAGATCATCAAGTTTGCCGGCTGCTACCACGGGCACGTGGACGCCCTGCTCGCCTCGGCCGGCAGCGGTGTGGCCACCCTGGGTCTGCCGGACAGTGCCGGGGTGACTGCAGACCAGACCGCCGACACGATCGTGTTGCCATATAACGATCTGCCCGCAGTCGCGGCGGCCTTCGCCGCGGATCCAGACATCGCCTGTGTCATCACTGAAGCGGCCGCCGCCAATATGGGGGTCGTGCCGCCGCAGCCGGGATTCAACGCGGGGCTAGCCGAACTGTGCCAGCGCAACGGCGCTCTGTTCATCAGCGATGAAGTCATGACCGGCTTCCGGGTCAGCGAAGCGGGCTGGTTCGGTTTGGATGGGGTGACCCCGGATCTGATGACATTCGGCAAGGTGATGGGCGGCGGACTGCCCGCCGCGGGTTTCGGCGGTCGCGCCGATGTCATGTCGCAGTTGGCGCCACTGGGTCCGGTCTATCAAGCTGGCACACTCAGCGGGAATCCGATCGCGATGGCCGCGGGTCGGGCGGCGCTGGAGAACGCCGTTCCCAGCGTGTATGCCCATCTGAATGAGTTGGCCAGCCACCTCGGTGATGCGGTTTCGGACGCGTTGGCAACGGCCGGCGTAGAACACGTGCTGCAACGGGCGGGGAATCTGTTCAGCATCATGTGGGGCGTCGCGGAGCCAGTAACGGACTACGCGCAGGCTAGCCAGCAGGAGACTTGGCGTTTTGCCGCCTTCTTTTCCGAAATGCTGGATGCCGGGGTGTATCTGCCTCCGAGTGCCTACGAGGCTTGGTTTTTGTCCAACGCACATGACGACCAAGCGATGGATCGGGTGTTGGCCGCGTTGCCGCAGGCGGCCAGAGCAGCCGCGCTTGCCACGGATCCGGCGTCGGCAACGTAGGATATGGCGTAGTTGTAGTAAGAGGCCGGTCGTCTTACTCTGCGTCGTGACGCTGCGGAAAACACTACTGCGCGTAGTGGTGCTGCGGGTTCCGTGACGGCGGGCAGCGGCACTTTGGTCAGCGGCACTGTGGTCAGCGGGAAGACCCTCGCTGACTGTGGCCCTAGGCTCGGCGGTGCGAGGCAACCGGCTGGTTTGCGGCGTTGGTGGAGTGTGGCCGGGCGGCAAGGCCACAGGCTGGAAACCCTAGGAAAGGAAACAGATGGCGAACCGAACGGTGATCCACCTCTTGCGCCATGGCGAGGTCTACAACCCCGACGGCGTACTGTACGGTCGGCTGCCGAATTTCCATCTGTCAGAGCTGGGCCGGGAGATGGCACAACGGGTGGCAGATGCCACTGCGGATCGAGACATCGTGACCGTGATGGCCTCACCGATGGAACGCGCTCAGGAGACGGCCGCCCCGATCGCCGCCGCCCACGACCTCCCCATCGAGATCAACGAGAACTTGATTGAGGGTGACAACAAGTTTGAGGGCCAGGTGGTTGGGGGCCCTGACCGTCTGCTGAAGAACCCGCAAATGTGGCGTCACCTGTGGAATCCGCTGCGCCCGAGCTGGGGGGAACCGTACGCGGAGATCGCGCAACGGATGTTGTCGGCGATCGACCTAGCCCGCGAGGAGGCGGCCGGTCACGAGGCGCTCTTGGTCAGCCACCAACTCCCCATCTGGATTGCCCGTCTGGACTTGGAAGATCGCAACTACGTTCACGATCCGCGCAGTCGACAATGTGCCTTGGCGTCGCTCACGTCGCTCACCTACACCGACGACGTCTTGACGGCCGTGGTTTACACCGAGCCAGCTGCGGACCTAGTGGAAAAGTCCAATAAGGGTGTGGGGGCCTGACGTGAATCGGTTTGCGCGCGTGATGCGGTGCTGGCCGATGTACGTCTCGGCGGCGATCTTGTTACTCACGCCCTTGCTCCTGGCCGGTTGCAGCGCCGAAACCACCACGGGTGAGGGAAACGCAGAAGTCGGCACACAGGGTTATGTCGAGGGTGACGGCACGCTGACGCTGCTGCCGCCAGAAGAACGGCAA
>JAHZKU010000040.1 GCA_022600255.1 Actinomycetes bacterium
GAGGATGATCCACGTATTGATGGCGAGCTGCCCAAAGATCTGACCGGCGCCTACTTCCGCAACGGACCCAACAACAAGTTCGCGCCCACGAATCGTTATCACTGGTTCGACGGAGATGGGATGATTCACGGCGTCTGGTTCGCTGAAGGCCGCGCCCGCTACGGGAGTCGCTGGATCACCACGCAAGGCTCGGCGCTAGAGGAAGAGCGCGCTGAGGCCATTTGGCCTGGAGTTTTGGGGCCCTTCGACTTTTCCCTGCCACTTGGTCCGATCAAAGACACGGCCAACACCGACTTGGTCTACCTGCGCGACCATCTGGTGGCGCTTTGGTATGAGTCCGGGCAGGCCTACCCGCTGGACCCAGCCACTCTGGAGACGCAGGAGGACGCGGTGGCAGCCGGAGACTTGGGGCAACTCCCCAGTCGAATCTCCGCCCACTCCAAAATCGATCCCGGCACACAAGACTTCGTGTTCTTCAACTACGGCGACCGGCCGCCACTGATGCAGTACGGGGTGCTGCAACCAGATGGCAAGGTGCATCAAACCGACATCACGTTGCCCGGACCCCGCCGCCCACACGACATTGGTGTGACCCCCAACTACTCGATCCTCCACGACTTCCCTGTGTTCTTCGACGAGGCGCTATTCAAGAAGACCGGCAAACGTATCCCGGTCTTTCACCCCGATGTGCCTACCCGCTATGGCGTAATCCCGCGGTTTGGGGAGGATCGCGACGTGCGTTGGTTCGAGTTCGATCCGTGTTACATGCTGCATGTGGTGAACGCTTGGGAGGAAGACGACACCATCGTGATGATCGGGTGCCGCACTGATGACCCATCGTTGCGCCCCGACCCCGAGGACGGCAAGATTGCTGCGATGTTGTCCGGCATCAAGTTGCAGGCCAACTTGTACCGCTGGGAGATGAATCTCGCCACGGGGCAGACCAGCGAACGCCATCTCGACAGGCTGAATGCGGAGTTCCCAATGATCAACGATCTTTGGTTGGGCAAGAAGAACCGCTACTCCTACCATTCGGTCATCCCATACGAGATTCCGGCGACTTTTGAGGGTTTGGTCAAGTACGACCTCGAGTCGGGGCAAGTCATTGATCGCTATGACTATCCTGCGGGGGTCTATGGCAGCGAGGCTCCGTTCGCCCCGCGGGACGGGGCCACCGAAGAAGATGATGGCTACTTGATCACTTTTGTCACCGACACGAATGACTGGACCAGCCAATGCTTGGTGTTGGATGCGCGTGATCTCGCAGCCGGGCCCATTGCCACCATCCATTTGCCCGCACGCGTGCCCGCGGGCTTCCATTCCACGTTCGTCCCGAACGGCGACATCTTCTAGTGGGAGTACTTCTGGTTCTGATGCCTCAGCCATGCGGTGCCTTCGCCCCTGCGACGCGGCCACAGTTCCCGATGCGGCTGAGCCGATGGGTAAGGCAATCGCCCCAGCACCACCGCGCATGCTGACCGCCAATGATCTGGTGGGCGCCTGGTCGCTGCAGCGGTTCTGGGTCACAAAACCCGATGGCGCCCGATTCTTCCCCTACGGTCAGGATGCGATGGGCACCCTGCTCTACACGGCCACGGGCTGGATGTCCGCCGACCTATGCCGCGCCGATCGCGGCTCGGATGACATCGCAAGCTTGGAGTACGCGGCCAGCGCCGACCCCGACCAACGACTCCGGGCCTACGACGGCTATACGAGCTATTCCGGTCGTTATGAACTCCAACCACGAATACCCGACGCCTCGGGGTCGACCGCGGTGGACGTGCTGCACCACATCGAACTCGCACTGGCACCGGCCATGATTGGTCAAACGCTACGCCGCACGGCAACGCTGGCCGCTGACGAACTCGCCTTGCGATACTCAGTCCGATCACGCAGCGGGCTGGACACCTACCGCCTGACTTGGACGCGCGCATGAAACCAGCAACGGGCATCGTTGAGCCACCAGATATCGAGCCGGAATCGGCCACCAGATCCCAAGGTGACCAGTGGTTCGCCGAACACGCCGAAGTGCTGCGGCTGGCCGACGCCGCATCTCGCGCGCGCACGGCTTTCACGCCCTACCTTGAATCCCCGCGCGCGCACCTGCACCCGGTCGGTGCAAAGGCACGGGGCCAGGAGTGGTTCGCCGCGGTTCGCAATAGCGCACTCTCGGGCACCGCACCGGATGACGCCGAACTGTTTCTGCCCGACGAGATTTCTCCCTTCACACAAGAACCCCTTGGTGTGCGGTACGCCCGACCGACACCCGAACAGATATTCTCCGCGATTGGCAACGCAGCCCCGAGCTGGGCCGCGGCTTCGCCGCAGGAGCGAGTTGGGGTGTGTTTAGAAGCCTTGGACCGACTCCACCAAGACGTATTCGCGAATGCCTACGCAACCATGCACACCACGGGGCAGCCGTTCATCATGGCGTTCGCGGGCAGTGGCGCGAACTCGCTGGATCGTGGCCTCGAGGCGGTGGTCTACGCTATGCGCGCGATGGCGGACGTCGCCCCAGCCGCCGAGTTTCGGCGCAGCTTCGGCGCCGCAGAGGTGACTCTAGACAAGCGGTATCAGATCCGACCCCGCGGCGTGGGGGTGGTGATCGCCTGCGGCAGCTATCCGGCCTGGAACGCGTATCCCGCGATCTTCGCCAATCTCGCCACGGGTAATCCCGTCGTCGTGAAGCCACACCCAGCCACCGTGTTACCGGTCGCGCGTGCCGTCCAGATCGTCCGCGCGGTGCTGGCCGAAGCCGGCCATGACCCCAACTTGGTCATCATGGCGGTGGACACCACCGATGAGCCGATTGCGAATGCGCTGATCGACCACCCGGCCACGGCAATCGTGGACTTCACCGGTAGCCCGCAATATGGCCAGGAACTGGAGCAGCGGTTCGATCGATTGGTCTTCACAGAAACTGCGGGCACGAACGCAGTGATCCTAGAAAGCGCCAGGGACCTCGACGCGGTCCTCGTAGCGCTGGCGCGATCCTTGTGCTTGTTCTCCGGGCAAATGTGTACGACGCCGCAGAACGTCTTTGTGCCGCCCGTTGTGCAAACACCAACTGGTCCGGTTCCTTACGCGCAGGTGCGCCGCCGTCTGCTCGCCGAGATCGATCGGGTTGCGACAGATCCTCGCATCGCCGCCGCCACTTGTGGTGCTGTCCACAGTCAGACGACCATCGCCGCGTTGGATGCATTAGCGGAATCGAGCCAGCTGTCGCAGCGAGACGCAGCACACTCACCTGAGCATGTCTTGCGACAGCACACCGCATACGAACACCCCGATTTCCCGCGAGCCCGCACCTGCACACCGTTGGTGCTGGAGTCCGCAGCCCGTGACGATCTGCACCGCGCCGAGCGTTTCGGGCCGGTGTCTTTTTTGATCCCGGTCCAAGACCGAGACGAAGCCTTGGCGTTGGCTGCAGCAGACGCAGCCGCGTGCGGCGCGATCGCCTCCTACTGCTACACGACTGATCTCAGCTACGCCGACGCCGTGGAATCGGCGTTCTTTGCGGCTGGGGCGTCGATCGGCTTCAACCTCGTTCGGCAGGCTCCCCTTAACTTCACCGCTGCTTTCAGCGACTACCACGTCACCGGTTTGAACCCGGCTGGAAACGCGTGCCTGACAGACCTCGCGTTTGTGGCCAGCCGATTCCGAATCGTGCAGTCCAAGACTGAGCGGGTCGGTGCAGAGGCCTAGCCCAGGTCGCGGCAGCCGAGTCCCAACCTGTTGCTACTTTCTCAGCGACGCGTGAGCAGCAGCCCCAGTGGGCCCAAGCGAACCTCCGCCAATGGAGTTCGGCGCAGAGTGCTTTCAGCCTTCTGCGCCAAGCTCAACAGCGCGGGGCTACCCAACACCGGGGCAGTTTCAGGAACAGTCCTTACCGACCAACCGCGAGACGTCCACCTCAGCGTCCTCCGAGTATGCGCCGATACTGCCAGATGTGTACGGGTGCAGATTGTCGACGTGGGCGCCGACCCGCTCACCGTTCACGCGATACACCGTGCGGGTCGAACCGTTCGACCGCTCTTTGCGCTTCACATTCATCCGGATCCATTCGCCCACCTCAGCGGCGGGTTCCGCGCTCGTGTAGAGAAAACGCTGTCCACCTGTGTAGTCGGGGTGGCGCTGACCCACCTCAAACCCATTCGGTTTCACGATCGCGTAAGAGAAGTGTTGATTGTCCCGGTAGTCCCAGACCAACCAGCCAACCTCCCAGGGGTTGGCCGCGCTGCCCTCCCGCAACTGGGTTACGGTGCGCATCTTGGTGGCCACCCGAACACAGGAACCCGTGAACTGCTCCTTGCTCGTGACCAGCGAAGCGTGTGTACGATCAGGCGCTGTTGCGGCCATCGGCTCAAGCACAAGTCGGCCCCCATCGGCGACTTCCGTACGCGTTGGGCCGTAGCCAGCAAACTTCACGGCCCAAGGACCAAACGAGTCGCCATCGGTGACTTGGGAGGTGCCGTAGTCGCGGAACTTGTCTACGATTTTGGACGGCCCATCGGCTTGGGCTGAGGTGGCTCCCAATGCCATTACGCTGGTAGAGACTAGCCCCATCACCAGTGTGGCTACGGTCCCTTTCAACCAACCCATTGCTACCCAACTCCCAGCAGATGCGTCTTTCCCTTAACAAACTTGATATCGGGACTGGAAATTGCGTTCTTAAGCCTCAACTGCAACGAATCGCTAGGCTGAGAAAGTGGATGAGCCAGCCCCAGTGCAGGTCAGTGCGCGGGTGGTCTGCGTCGTGGGAACTCGGCCCGAAGCCATCAAGCTGATCCCGGTCCTACGAGCTCTGCGAGACTGCCCCTTCCTTGAACCGTTCCTGCTCGTGACTGGGCAACACCGCGACATGGTGCGCGAGTTGATGGGTAAGGCTGGCATCTCCATTAACGCCGAGCTCGACCTGAAACCGACCGGGGGTGAAATCAACTCGCTCGTGACCCAGGTGATCGAGGGCACCGACGAGGTATTGGCGTTCTTGGCTCGCGAGGATCCAGAATCTGGTCTCCCGTTCACGGCGGCCGTAGTCGTTCACGGTGACACCAGCAGCGCGATGGCGGGTGCGATCGCGGCAATGGGACGCCAGGTTCCTGTGATCCATGTGGAGGCCGGTCTGCGCACGCGAGACTGGTGGCAGCCTTGGCCTGAGGAGTTGAACCGGCAGCTCGTTGCTCGCATTGCGGCCATGCACTTTGCGCCAACACAAGTGAACCTCGCCAACCTGATTCGTGAGGCGGTCCCAGAAGCTCGCATCATGGTGACGGGCAATACCGGGATCGATGCCCTGCTGTGGGCTGCCGAGCAGCCCATGGAGTGCGACGATCCGGTCGTGGAAGAACTGATAGCGTCAGACGAACGTCTGGTGGTGGTCACAGCCCATCGCCGCGAGAGTTGGGGCACCGGCCTTGACCACATCGCGGACGGTGTCGCAGCCGCCGCCCGAGCGACCCCCGAAGTTCATTTCTTAGTACCAATGCATCCCAATCCAACTGTGCGGGAGAGCCTGATCCCACGGCTGTCGGACCTGGACAATGTCTGGTTGACCGAGCCCTTGGACTACATCCCGTTTGCCCACCTGTTGCGGCGGGCGGAGATTGTGGTTACTGATTCGGGGGGCATTCAAGAAGAGGCACCGGCGTTCGACACCCCGGTCTTGGTCTGTCGCGCGGAGACAGAACGGACAGAGGGGCTCGAAGCGGGGACACTCAGGCTGGTGGGGACCAATCCCAACGTCATCCGTGACGCCATCACCGAACTCCTGAACGACCGACTCGCCTACGAGTCAATGGCGCTGGCTGCGAACCCGTACGGCGACGGTCACGCAGCCCAACGCATCGTTGCTGCCATGGTGAATCTACTCGGCAAGGGGGACGCGCCTGTCTCATTCGGGCCCGGCTACGACAAGGATGCGGTGTTGGAGGCGGCCGGATACGGCTCCTACGGCGACAGCCATTCCACGCTGCGGCCCGCAGGCTGGAGTCCACCAGTTGCGGGGAGATGGTGGGATCAAGCCGAAGCCGCCAGTGCGGCCGCTGCGGACACCGAGGCCTGGGAAGCAACCGATGCACCCCCTGTCACCCTGCATTCTCCGGAACTGTTGCACGCCCTGGACCAGCTGGCTGCCAAACAGCAGCGCCGTTTGAGCCGACTCGGCCAGCGCGTCATGCGGGCCACGTCACTCGATAGGGACTGACCTGACTCAGGTCCCCGTTTCAACTCCGAAAGGACACTCATGATCCACCTTGGCCTGACGGTCCATGCAAACGGCTTGGGACAGAGACGGTATCTGAGGATCCTCGCGGGCTTGGCGTCAATCGTGGTGATGTTGGGGCTAGGGAACACTGGCCTGGCCGTTGCCGCCGACGACGAGTCAACCCAGGATCTGCCCTATCGCCTCTCGATCCAAGGTGCCAATGGGACGGGGACCATCTTTGCCAAGCCGCCC
>JAHZKU010000041.1 GCA_022600255.1 Actinomycetes bacterium
CCCGAGGTTAAGGCGGCCGACATCGACGTGCCGGTGCCCTTGAAGTACTTGTCCTGGACGCGCGCCGAGGGGTTTTCAGCGTCAGCGATGGATCCCGGTGCGCGTAGCGAGACCAAGGAAACGCCTGGAGCGACCACGTCAGGTCGGATGGATCCGAAGGTGCGGTCGTAGGCCGAGAAGTCCGCAACACGGTCGTCGCTTCGTTTGCCGGTGTCGTTCTCGTCCACCGAACCGACGGCCAACAGCAATGGATCAGATGCCGGTGAGGACACTTCGCCCTTGCCGTCATTACCACTGGCGACCACAACCGTGACGCCCTGGTACCAGAGCTTGTCGAGTCCTCGGGTCAGCGGATCAAACCAGGGAGGCAGCGGACTGCCGGTTGAAAGGGCCAGGTTGGCGACTTTCAAGCTGGGGTCCGTTGCGGCACGATCACTGACAGCCTGCAGGCCCGCTAGGACCTTGGATAGGGAGGTCGATCCGTCGGCTTCCGCAACCTGAACATCTAGAATCTTGGCGCCCGGTGCGGACCCGGCGAAGTCTCCGGAAGATGCTGCGCCACTGCCAGCGATCAAGCCCGCCAAGAAGGTTCCGTGGCCTAGGCCGTCTCCGGCGGCACCGCCGCTGACGTTGACGTGCTCCACGTTGAGTTCGCCGGTGTCGGCGACACCTGTGTCAATGAGTGCGACGGTGACCCCACTGCCGTCGACATCATCCGGAACAGCTGAAGTCTCTCGGTGGGTGTTGGTAGGTAGGTCACCAGCGTCATCGGTGCCTTGGAATTCCATCGACAGGTCCGGCACAACCACGGCGCCCGCCGGTACCGGGGCATTTCGTGGCATCTGCACCAGGATTGAGGAGGCGACGTCGTAGCGGGCCACGACCATACCGCCGGAGGCGCTAACCGCGTTGTCGACTGAATCGAGTTCCCCACCGGGGACTGAGAGGAGGTATTGCGCTTGGGGTGCTTCGGTAGCCGGCTCTTCAGCCGCTGAGACGGGAGCGGTGGTGAGTAGTGGAACTGAGAGGCCGACGCCGGCTAGTACCGCGACCACTCGACGCCAAGGGCGTCGAACGGATTTGGACTCGTGATTCATGCAGCACTCCCGGTCGCCATGGAATTGACCTTGCAGTAGGTATCGGTTTGGTCACAGCTCAGCACTGATACCCCAATCGGGTGACTTCCCTAACGAGGAACTGCGATTGGGGTCCCAGATCCAACTGGGTCCGCAGCAAAGACGCTCCGCGTGCGCCTAAAGACGACCTATTCGCGCTCCGATTCTCTATACAGCCGTCTTCGTAGACTCCACCTTTCTGGTGGGGCGCTGAGTTTTGAGAGTGCAGGCCATCATGAACGTTCCAGTCCCCCAGCATTTCTCGGAAGTGCGCGAGTACTCCGTGCTAGATGTGCGCACCGTTGTTGAGCAGGGCCGCGACCCCGGGATCACCGCTGAAATGGTGGGGAACGTGCTGGACCGGCAGATTCGTAACGGTGATGTGTTGCTGCGGTATCACAATGGTCGGTTTGCGGTGATCTTGGTTGATGTTGGCCCGGAGGTCGCGTTGGTGATCTCTAGTCGACTCGCTGCTGCGGTGGAAGCGCTGTCGGCCACCGGGCTGAGTGACGGGGAGGTACGGGTGACAATCGACGTGCAGTCCCATGTCCATCCAGACCCTAAGGATGATCCCTCAGTGCAGGCCGCCGTAGAACACGCGATCGCACACCAGGTGCACTAGATATTTCGAAACTCCGAGGTGGCTGTTCGAGATTTCTCGGCGTCGTGGTCTTGAGTTGGATCCCACCGGGCCGCAGGAGGGCCTCAGTGCGTGCGCGGTTGGAACGGTGATCGGCGCCATCGTTGTGGCGCCTTGGCTAGGTACTGGACTCGCCAAGCGACATCAGGCAGCAAACGGCGGGCGGTCGTCCAGCCCTAGTGACCCACGCCCCAGCGTTCGCCAAACTCGTGCCAGCGTGTCGGTGTCCTCGTCCGTGACGAGGTTGCCCATGATGCGCAACGCCACGGCCATCAAGCTGCGTGAGCGCATCCCCACTGGCCCGGCCTTGCGGAGTAAAACGGGATCCGTCAGTGGCCCAGCCAAGCGGCGGGCTGCGGAGAACGCACCGCCGTAACGCTGGGTCAGCATTTCGGGCCAAATCTGGGTCAGGTCCGCTGCCGGTGATTCCACAAGCAGATTGGCGGCCAACCGGCCAGTTTCCAATCCGTAGTCAATGCCTTCGCCGTTCAAGGGATTCACGCAACCGGCGGCATCACCAATGAGTAGCCAGTTTGGCCCGGCAACGCCGCTCACCGCTCCACCCATTGGTAGAAGCGCAGACTTGACCATCTGGGGTCGCCCGGTCAGCTCCCAGTCCTCCGTTCGGAGTTTGTGGTAGCGCTGCAGCAGTTTGCGCAGATTCACGTCGGCGGGGCGTTTCTCTGTGGCTAGGGTTCCGACGCCCAGATTCACTGTGCCGTTTCCCAGCGGGAACACCCAGCCGTAGCCGCTGAGCACGTCGCCATCCTCGTCTCGTAACTCCAGATGTGAGGAGATCCAAGGATCATCCGACCGGTTGCTGTCGACGTAGGCTCGGGCGGCCACGCCGTAGACGGTGTTGCGGAACCAGGTGCGACCTAGGACGCGGCCCAGTGTGGAGCGAGCGCCGTCGGCCACGACCAAGTGGCGGCATTTGATCTCGACTTCAGTGCTGCCCTGTTTGGCTAGTAGTCGGGTGACTCGATTGCCGGTCCCGGCGATGGGACGCACCACCTTGGTGCCCTCCAAGGTTTTGGCCCCGCTGGCCTTAGCAACCTCGAAGATGGCATTGTCCAACTCGGTGCGGGCGACGGCACTGCCAGTCTCCGGCAGGCTTCCGCCTGGCCACGGCAGGTGCCAGGTACGGCCAAACCCGCCAGCCCGCAGCCCCCAGTTTTCTGGCCAAGTGTCCAGCTGGGACTGCATGCCCAGTTCCCGGAGTTCTGCCACTGCTCGTGGAGTCAGACCATCACCGCACGGCTTGTCGCGCGGGAAGTGCGCCGAATCGACGAGCAATGTGTCCAGACCGTGACGCGCACACCACGCGGCGGCCGCGGACCCGGCCGGGCCTGCCCCAACCACAAGAACATCGGTTGCGAGCGTCGTCATGGTTACAGTGTCCCAGCGGATCTCGCAGAAGCCTCACCGGTATGGATATGTTCGCTCCGGGCCAAAGCAGGCGTCTGATCCAGGGCCGGGCCTTATCGGCTCGTATCGGAGTCGGTGGAGCGTGGGAAATCGGTCACGGTGCAGGGGCAAAGGCATGCGTCGGCAGTTGTGCGCTAGCGACATCTAGGGCGGTGCGGGGCTGCTAGGTCGGTCCCACGGATACTGTCGCGCGAACTGGCACCAGCCGGTATCGGCCGAATCGACCTTTATGTTGGATCGATTTGATTCAACGCGGTCGCGATGTCGTTCTGATACGCCCGTTCCGCGTGCGGGGTACGCGGGGCCGGCAAGTCCAGGCCGCGGGGTCGGTCAGAGCGCAGGTCCAGTACCTTTGCAGACTGCGTGGCAACCTCCGCCAACGCAGCGTCGGTAACCTTGGTGAGCTTGTTGAGCGCGGCTGCGGCGTCGCTAGCGGCCGACCACACCAGTTGCGCCCGCTCTACCCGAATCTGATCCGCTTCGGCCAGCGCCCGATCCAGTTGTTCCCGACCGAGTTGATCAGTAATGAGTTGGTCTAGGACCGGCTGGGCCAGGAAAATCCATCCGAGAGTCCAGAACGGGAGCCGGGGCACGATGGCTGAACCGTGCCAGCGCACGGCCTGGGCGGCGACCAAGGCAACGGCTTCCTCCGTCAGTGGTGGGTCGGGCAGTCCAGCAACAGACTGCTCCCGGCGCCGGGCCGCAGATTCAGCGGCTTGCACCAAACCAGCCCGGGCCGGATGCGCCAGCTCTCGCGTGAGTCGCCAAACGGTGTCGACCGCGTCATCGGGATTGCCGACACCAGTCATCGTGGCCAAGGCGCTGGCGTGACGCAGGAGCGAGCCAGGAACGGCCCGGTGGATCGCGTAGGGCCAGGTCTGGTCTTCGGGAGCCACGCCCGGTTCGTCGCAGAGGCAAGTCACGGGGGGTCGGGCTGCCGCGATCGCCTGCAGGAGGCGCGCTGACTGATCTGCGATCACTGCGCGCGGGTCCGCCGGTTCGGCCGCTGGCTGGGTTTCGTTGCTGGTTGCACCGCCTAACCGACGGCGGCGTACATTAAGCACCGCTAGCCGACTGCTATGCGGGCCCATCGCCCGATACTGGGATTGAAAGTACGGGTGTGCGGCCGAGTAGTCGCCGGGCTCGAACAGTTCACCGTCCGCACGGATGATGGTGCGCGGGCCGGGATGATCCTGCCAATCAGAGACAACCCCTGCCTCAACAATCAGGTAGCCACCCACGGGCATGGCAACGGCGTACGTGGCGGTCTGACTCGGCAGAATCCCACCACGCGGCGGTCCCACGTAGTCACCTAGGTGGACGGTGCCTTCACTCCACCACAGGTTGACCAGTCCGTGTCGGCGACCGACATGGACACTGTCGTGGGATCCGGTGAACGCTCCTGATGGAACGGATTGGGGCAGCCAACGACAGACGGCCAGGATGTCGGGATCATCCATTGGGTCCGGTAGCTCAGCCGCGGCAGCTGACGGTACGGCGTGACTCATCGCGCCGTACCGGAGTGCAAAGCTTGCAAGTTGTTGATCATGCTGCTGTCAGCCTATGTCGCCGATTCTGTTTTTGGGACTTAAGGCACTCCAAAAAGTCCGTTGGCTTCCCAAAAGGGCAAATTCGACGCGATGCAGGGCGGGTTTCCACGTGCGATCTCTACAACTGCGACCATCACCGTACTCGGGCGCACGACCAACTGGTCAGTTGGTCAACAAAGGATGCCTCAGACCGCTGTCCCGGTCGCCCCCGGGGATATCTAGTGGGCGATTCCTGGGTCGCCTCCCGGCTGGGATTGCGAGATAGTGAGGCATGACGCACCTCACTCTCGAAAACCTGCAATCGGCCTCGGACGCCTTCTACGCTGCCCTGGCGGAAGTATTGGCTGGTGATGCTACAGCGATGATTGACCTCTGGTCCCACCAGACCGACGTCAGTTACTTGGGCCCGATGAGCGGGGATCTCTTCGTTGGGTGGGATGTTATTGAGCCTGAATGGCGCAGCCAGGCCGCGGCTCAGATCGAAGGCGCGGTGGTCACGGAGGACATGCACTACGTAGTGGGTGGGCCCCTCGGGATTGTCGTCAACTACGAGGTGGGATCGGGCCACAAAGGGATTTCGGAAACCATGAAGATCCGGGTGACGAGTACGTACCGGCTGGAGGACGGCCAAGTGCGAATGATTGGGCACCACACGGATCGCTTTTGATCCGGTCCGCACCCCGACTGATTTGACTTGGGGACCATGTTGGCCGCCAGCAAGCCCGCAACGGGCCGCCTGTTGTCGGCGGTTTCCGGTAGACCTGAAGGTATGTCTCCGATGACAAGCTGGCCCGGTCTTTTTGGGGAAGACGCCGGCTGCTGGTCGACACCCTCCCACCGTCCGAAACTCTCCTGCCGCCCGACACGTTCTGCCGGCCCACGCTCCTCTAGCCGCCTACCCGGTCTACACGTCCTGCGCGTTCTACCGTTCGACACCGTTCCACAAGCCAACGCGGGCCACCGGCCGACAGCGTTCTATCGCCCACCACTGTTTTCAATGGCCGGGCCTAGCCGACGGAATCTTGTAGTCGGACATGTTCAGGCGCGCCGACCGCATCTTGGGGCCCGCCTTGCCGGCACTGCCGGTACTAGCGAAGAGCCACCCACCCGCCCGACCCACAGATAGCGGAGGTGACACAGACGATGGTTGACCGACCTCTCAAACACCTGAAGAGCCGTCAGGCCCTGCACGACTGGTTGCGAGAAAACCACGCAACGTCAGCCGGTATTAGGTTGGTCTCCTGGCGATCCCGCGCTAGCGGTCCGGTGATTGACTACGAGGACGTTGTCTTGGAGTGTTTGATGTTCGGATGGATCGACGGACACGTCAAGAAATTGGACGAGAGGCGGCGAACCACTCTCCTAACTCCCCGCCGCTCGGGCGGTACGTGGGCGGCCACCAACAAGGCTCGTATCGAACGACTGCGCAACGAAGGACTCTTGGAGCCTGCAGGGGAGCGCGCGGTGGCTCGCGCGATGAAAGATGGATCGTGGACGCTGCTTGATGATGTCGAGAAGCGCGTGATCCCTGACGATCTAGCCCAGGCGCTGACAACGGCCAAGGCCACTGACGGATTCGACTCGTTGTCGCCTAGCCGTCAGAAGCAGTCGTTGTGGTGGGTCAAATCAGCTAGGCGACCCGAAACGCGGGCCCGCCGAATCGCGGCTGTGGTGGACGCAGCCTCCCGCGGGGAATGGACGGCAGGTTAGTCGCGATCAGCGACAACTGCCACAGCATGTGAGAGTCGCTCGCGGTACTGAAATCTGATGTTCTGGAACTTCCGATGGCACGGGGCCCCACACCTAGAATGACGTGGTGACCACTGGAAGATTGCATACTCGTCACTTGTTGAGATCAGTCCCGAGCCAGGGAGTTGAGTTCTGGGGCTGGCTCGGTGACCGCGCAGCGGCGAGCCAGCGGTTAGGTCTTGCTGAAACCGAGTCCCCGGCTGAATTCTTGCGAGAAACCCTAGCGCAGTTTGGCGTTGCCGGACTGGAGGATTTGGTCGGCGAATTCGCCGCACGGATTCAGACGCCAACTGAGACGCTGCTGGTCCGAGATCACTTGGGCATCTACCCGCTGTACTACGGTTGGGACGAGGATGACCAACTCATCGCGAATCCGAACCTAGCCATCGTGCGAGATCGCAGTGTCAACGGCGGAGTTGACGAAGCCGCAGTTGCGCGTGAGATGGCCTGGGTTCTGCTGGGGCCCAAAGATGAGACGACTTTCACCGGTATTCACCGAGTCCCTCCCGGGCATGTCACTGCTGTTCGTGGTCGAGCTGACACTCGGCACGTGCGATATTTCCATCCGGAAGCTGTTCCTGCTCGCACGCTGGATTTCGACGCGGCGGAACTCGAACTGGAAGCCGTCCTGCACGCAGCGGTCAGTGACGCCAAAGGGGGTTCCACGCGGATTGGCACTCACTTAAGTGGTGGTTTGGATTCGGGTTTGGTGGCGGGGATTGCAGCTAGGCAGTTGCAGCCAGCGGAGGGCCTCCAGTTGGGAGTCTCCTGGTGCCCGGATCAAGCCTTGGACCATTCCGCTGCCGAACCGACCGAGGTGCGGATGGCGCGACTCACGGCGCAGGCGCTGGCGGTTCCGCTGCAGCACGTCAACTTCGCCGA
>JAHZKU010000042.1 GCA_022600255.1 Actinomycetes bacterium
CGGACAACCGCATCGGCATAACGCACGCCCTTGCCCTTGTAGGGCTCGGGAGCGCGCAACTTGCGGATGTTCGCCGAAACTTCGCCGACCAACTGCTTGTCGATGCCAGACACCGAAAACTTGGTGGGGCTTTCGACGGCAAACTGAATCCCCGCCGGCGCTTCCACCACAACGGGGTGGCTGAAACCCAACGCCAACTCCAAGTTGGTGCCTTTCGCTTGGACCCGGTAGCCGGTACCAACCAGTTCCAGATTCTTGGTGTATCCGTTGGTGACGCCAACAACCATGTTGTCGATCAACGAACGAGAAAGCCCGTGCAACTGCTTGCTAGTGCGTTCATCGTTCGGCCGAGAAACCGTGACCGTGCCGTCTGCTTCGGATACGGAGATAGGCTCGGGCACATCTAGACTGAGTTCGCCCTTAGGGCCCTTCACTGCAACCGTCTGGCCCGTGACGTTGATCTGAACGCCGCTGGGGACCGGGATCGGCCTACGACCAATACGTGACATGCTGACCCCTCACCACACGTAGGCGAGGACTTCCCCGCCTACTTTCTGACTTGCCGCTTGCCGCTCTGTCAGCAAGCCCTTGGACGTTGAGATGATCGCGGTACCTAACCCGCCGAGAACCTTGGGCAGGCCGTCGCTCTTGGCGTAGACGCGCAGTCCAGGCTTGGATACCCGCTTCAGCCCAGCAATAGAACGTTCTCTTGAGGGGCCATACTTCAGGTTCAAGGTCAGGGTGCTGCCAACGTCGGCAGCCTCTGAGCCATAGTCCAATATATAGCCCTCCTGTTTGAGGATGGAGGCGATCTCCACCTTCAGTTTTGAGGACGGCATGCTCACGGTGTCGTGATAGGCCGAGTTTGCGTTGCGCAGTCTCGCCAACATGTCCGCAATCGGATCAGTCATTGTCATTAGCCACACCTGGCTTTCTCATTGTGGTTTCGCACTTGCTGGCGCGACCTGCAATGTCGGGGTTGGATTGGGATTTACCAGCTGCTCTTTGTTACACCGGGCAGCTCACCGCGGTGGGCCATCTCACGCAGGCAGACTCGGCATAGGCCGAACTTGCGATACACCGAATGCGGCCGACCACACCGGGTGCAACGCGTGTAGCCGCGCACCTTGAACTTGGGCTTCTTGTTGGACTTATTAACCAACGCCTTCTTTGCCACTGTTATTTCTCCTTGAAAGGGAACCCGAGCTGCTTAAGCAGCGCGCGTCCTTCGTCGTCAGTTTTTGCTGTGGTCACCACGGTGATATCCATGCCGCGAGGCCGATCAACACTGTCGGCATCAATCTCGTGGAACATCACCTGCTCAGTGAGACCAAATGTGTAGTTACCATTACCGTCAAACTGTTTTGGGGAGAGGCCGCGGAAGTCACGGATACGCGGCAACGCCAGGCTCAACAAGCGATCCAGGAACTCCCACATCCGATCGCCGCGTAAGGTGACCTTGGCGCCGATCGGCTGGCCCTCCCGCAACTTGAACTGCGCGATGGACAACTTGGCCCGCGTGGTCGCTGGCCGCTGCCCGGTGATGGTGCTCAGGTCACGAATCGCACCCTCGATCAACTTGGAATCCCGGGCGGCGTCGCCGACACCCATGTTGACCACAACTTTGGTCACCCCGGGTACCTGCATCACGTTGTCGAAGTCGAACTCCTCACGCAGCGCAGGCACAATCTCGGCCCGGTAGCGTTCCTTCAACCGTGGCATGGTGGCTGTTTCGGTCGCCATCAGATTTCCTTCCCACTACGCTTGCTATAGCGCACGCTGCGTTCGGCAGTGTAGGAACTGCCATCGGCCCGCTGCTTCTCAGTCTCTTCCCGGCGGAAACCCACGCGAGTTGGCTTGGAATCCTCTGGGTCGATCAACATCACGTTGGAGACGTGCACCGGCGCCTCTTTGTTTTGGATACCGCCAGTCTTGGCGCCCTTGTTGGACTCGCCAACCCGGGAGTGCACAACCACTCGGTTCACACCCTCAACGATGACGCGGTCCTTATCGGCGACAACGGCGATGACTTTGCCTGTGAGGCCACGGTCCTTGCCTGCCATCACCTGGACAACATCGCCAGTACGGATATGCATCACAACACCTCCGGAGCCAGAGAAACGATCTTCATAAACTTCTTTTCCCGCAGTTCGCGGCCGACTGGCCCGAAGATGCGAGTGCCACGAGGTTCCCCGTCGTCCTTCAGAACCACGGCGGCGTTCTCATCAAACTTGATGTAGGAACCATCACCGCGACGCCGACTCTTGGTGGTACGCACTACCACGGCCTTGACGACTTCGCCCTTCTTGACGTTCCCACCTGGGATCGCGTCCTTGACCGCGCAGACGATCTGGTCGCCAATCCCGGCGTAGCGCCGCCCAGAGCCGCCGAGAACGCGGATGCACAAGAGTTCCTTGGCACCGGTGTTGTCGGCCACGCGTAGGCGTGACTCCTGCTGGATCATCTTAAGACTCTCTCCTGATCTGGTGACCGCCTCGTGACGGTCAGGTCAGCCGTATGAACGACTGTTCCTCTTACTTGGCTTTTTCGATGACGCGGGTGAGGCGCCAGCGTTTGGTTGCGGACTGTGGCTTGGTCTCCATGAGTTGCACGCGGTCCCCGATTCCTGCAGCGTTCTGCGCATCGTGCGCCTTGAGCTTGCTGGTGCGTCGCACGACCTTGCCGTAGAGCGGGTGCTTGAAGCGGTCTTCCACTGCCACAACGATGGTCTTGTCCATCTTGTCGCTGACAACGAGGCCCTCGCGGACCTTGCGGTCGCCGCGGCTGTGCTTCTCCGCATCCTTCACTGCGTTGGTGTCCTTGCTGGGATCGCCTTGCGTCATTTCGCATCCTCTTCCTGCTCAGGGCTGCTTTCGTCCCCATCAGCTTCCAGCTCGCCCTCGAGCTCGGTAATCCCCAGCTCGCGCTCGCGCAGAATGGTGTAAATCCGTGCGATGTCACGACGAACGGCCTTCAACCGGCCATGGTTCTCCAACTGACCGGTCGCTGACTGGAAGCGAAGGTTGAACAACTCTTCCTTCATCTCCACCAGCCGGCTGGTCAGCTCGTCGTCCGCGACTCGGCGCAGTTCAACTGTTTTTGTTCCTACAGACATCAGCTTTCACCTGTCACATCTCGACGGATGATGCGGCACTTGACCGGCAACTTGTGCATCGCACGCTCCAGTGCTTCCTTGGCCGCAGCTTCGTCGGGGTAACTAACCTCGAACATCACGCGACCGGGTTTTACGTTTGCGACCCACCACTCGGGGGAGCCCTTACCCGAACCCATGCGGGTCTCAGCAGGCTTCTTGGTGAGCGGTCGATCAGGATAGATTGTGATCCACACCTTGCCACCGCGCTTGATGCGACGGTTGATGGCAATACGTGCAGCCTCAATCTGACGGTTAGTGATATACCCAGGTTCCAGGGACTGTAATCCCCAATCCCCATTCACCACACGCGTGCCACCCTTGGCGGCGCCACTTCGCTTGGGGTGGTGCTGTTTGCGGTACTTGACACGCTTTGGAATCAACATGGTTAGCTCTCCGCTCCACTCGCGGCCTCAGTCTTGGCCGGCTCAGCGCTGGGGGCTTCTGTTGCGGGAGCTGACTGCCCCTCGGTCTTGCCGCTCTGGGGGGCTTGGTCCCCCGACCGACCGCGACCTCGGGCACCGCCACCGCGACCACCACGGCCGCGACCTGGTCCCATGAGTCGTTGCGCTTCGGCTGCCTCACGCTCTGCCCGGGTCACGGGGGCATC
>JAHZKU010000043.1 GCA_022600255.1 Actinomycetes bacterium
CTGTGGTCGAGCGGCAGCCGCGCGCCAGGACGTCGAAGTGAATGCTCGAATGCGCTGGCCACAAGTTCAGTTCGAGGTGCGGGAGACCGCCGTACAAGGGACCAAAGCGCCTCTGGCTATTAGCGCCGCACTCACAGAACTGGTGGCCAATCCCCAAGTAGACGTGATCGTCATCACGCGCGGGGGCGGAAACGCCGAAGACCTACTAGCGTTCAGCAACGAGACCCTCCTGCGGGCGGTCGCGGCTTGCCCCAAACCGGTGGTGTCCGCGATCGGGCACGAAGAAGATCACCCATTGCTCGATGATGTGGCTGATCTACGGGCCTCCACCCCGACCGATGCGGCGAAGCGCATTGTTCCGGACGTTGCTGAGGAACTCCGAGACCTGTCCCTGCTACAAGGGCGCAGCCGTCGGGTTCTGGCACAGCGACTGCGCACCGAGCAGGATCGGCTGAATACCCTGACGAATCGGCCCGTGATGGCGCAGCCAACCGCGATCGTTGCGGTGCAACGCGAACGCGTTCAAGAGGCTGCGAGCCGGGCCAGGCGCGGATTCAGCAGTCGGTTGGGGCAAGAGCGGATCCACCTAGACAACCTGCGGCAACGAACCAAGCAACAGCACCCGGCCGGGCGCCTGCCAGCCGAACGCGAACGCGTGGCAAAGCTGGCGGCGCGCTCACTTGAGAAGGCCACGGCCCGGGTGGAACGAGAGCGGGAGAAACTGTCCGCCAGTGCGGGACAGTTGCGCAGTTTGTCACCGCAGTTCGTCCTAGACCGTGGCTACGCGGTGATCCGCACCGCGGACGGACAACTCCTCAAGGACGCAACACGTGTTCAGATTGGTGCCACACTAGATGCCCGACTGGCACACGGGTCAGTGCAGTCGGTCGTGATCGGCAGCGCCGCTGACACCCAAGCTGAGAACCCAATCGCCCCGGTCACAACAGCGGCCGTACAAGAAGAATGGACCGAACGTGAGTGATTCCGAAACCTTTCAGGACCCGGCAACCCTGAGCTACGAGCAGGCCCGCGACGAGCTGTCCGCCATCGTGACGCGGCTGGAAGAAGGCACTGCGTCCTTGGAACAGTCGCTGACACTCTGGGAGCGCGGTGAAGCGCTGACCAAACGCTGCAGCGAATGGCTGGACTCTGCACAGGCGCGGCTGGAAGGAGGGCAAAACGAGGACACCACCACAGCCAGCGCGACACCGGCGCCCGAGCAACAACGGGCCGAGAAGCCCGGCCCCCCGCCACCGCCGCGCCCGACGAGTCGACAAGAACCGGCGAACCGACCCTCAGACCCACCGTGGTAGATCGAGCGGAAGCCAGACTACGCGGTCTACTACTCGACGGAGGCGGCAGCGGCCGCCTTCTTGACGCTCGTGAGCGTCTCCGCAAAGGCCTGCAGCTGCGGCCAGTCCGCTGAGCTGGTAACGACAGTTGTGCGCTTGTCTGGCTCTACCCGGACCAACGACTTGGTCTGACCATCAGCACTGAGATACGAAATCCACTTGTTGTTGCCGACCTCATCGTCCTCAACCCATGGCCAAGTGCCAGACTCCGGCTCCACGACAACGCCTTGCCCAGTCTGTTCGTTGACGAATGCGGTGTGGGTGGCCGAACTCTGTGCCACGGCAAAGAATTCCTCGTCCGGCGAGACCCAGCCGTTGTACCAAACGCTCTTGTCGGCGGACTGCAAAGTCGGCTCGAGGCGCGCCGAGGTGGCTCGCCAGCTTTCATCCAAATCGGGCATAAGCACCTTGAAGCTACCGTCGCGGTCCGCCAAGTTCGCTACCGGGAACGGGTTCACAGCCCGAACGGGATCCGGCTGCGGTCGCCATGTGATCAGCATGAGCACGGCTATGACGGCCAAAATCAGGCCCATTGAGATCACGATGTCACTGATCGTTTTGCGCAATGATCCCTTGGCCGGGACCGGATCGGCCTCCTGCCCCGGATCAAGCTCGGGACCAGAACTGATTGTTGGCGCTTCGGACATAACTCAATGGTGCCTCATGAGCCCGGCAATCCTAAGCCGCCCCTCTTCGCGTTTTCCGATCCGTGACGTCGTTGCGACACAAGCGTGTCAACGACCGGAATTCGGTTCCTGTTCGTCTCCAGAATTACCGTCCAGCGAAGGGGTGGGGTCAGGGAGTTGCGGTGGGGTCGGTTCTGGGGGCAGGGGTGGTGGCTCCTGCGTCGGCGCCATTCCCTCGATCGGGGTGCCCACTGGGGGCGGCATGCCTGATGGATGCCGGCTCGGTGGCACCGGATCGGCTGGTCGCGTCAAGTTTCGGTCTTGATCGCCGTCAGCTGCGGTCGTGTCTGCGCCCGAACTGGCCCCCACATTAGGTCCGGTTGGGAGAGCCGGAGCGTTGGGCGCCTCGGAACTGGAAGCCAGCGACTCCGGCGCCGCCAGCATGGGAGGCACGATGGTGACGCTCACACTTCCGAACAGCGCCATCCCAGTCACCTTTACCCGGGCCGCTCCGGCCGGAGCGGGATCTTGGGCCTTCTCCTTACGCGCGAACTCACCAAACACGCCCACCCCGTTGACGTCGACCTCTAGGTCAGCAGGAATCTTGATCTTGACCTCACCGAAGATCGCAACCGCCTTGATCTCGACCTCGGCCGATTGCAGCATTGCTTGGCGCAGGTCCAGGGTGACACTTCCGAACACGGCGACTGAGTTTTGCGACTGCGGCACGACCCAGCGCCCCGAACGACGAGTCTCAGAAAAGATCGCCAAGGCGGGGGCTTCATCCACTTGCACAACTCGCTGCATCCCGCCCGATGTCGAAACCACCGCCTTGGATGGCGTTGCCTGTGGTGCCGGTGGCCCGGGAATCTGATCGGCCGCGACGGGTAGATCAGCCAGCAACGGGTACAGGTCTGCGTACGTCAGCGCTTCGTAGGCGGCGCTCATCCGATCCTCGTACTCCGCGTGATTCAAGCGGCCCTCGGCAAACGCATCCTGTAAATGGCGCACGTAGCCATCCCGATCTGCATCCGATGCGCGCATCTGCCACGGGTCTGGCGTCTGCGGAGCGTCCTGATGGGGCACAACTCGACCGTACTCACAAAGGTCCCCGTCACGCGAATTACCCTGCAGTATGACCACAATGCCAGGACCAAGCGGAACGAACAGCACGGAGCCTGCGATCCGACTCACCGATGTTCGCAAGAGCTTCGGTGATATTGCGGCCGTCGATGGCTTGTCGCTAACAGTTCCAACGGGCGTCTGTTTCGGCCTGTTGGGGCCAAATGGTGCAGGCAAATCCACCACGATGCGGCTGCTAACCGGCCAGGGGATCGCTGACTCTGGGTCGATCGAAATCCTTGGGCTGCCGATTCCGCAGGAATCCAAGCGGGCACGAGCGGCGATGGGAGTGGTCCCACAACAGGAGTGGGTTGAGGAGGACTTGACTTGCGCCCAGACGATCCATGTCTGGGCTACCTTGCTTCGGGTTCCCCGCCCCGACCGTGAGGCAGCAGTTGCGCGCGGGCTGGAAATCGCTGGCCTGGCTGATCGCGCCAACGACAAGGTCAAAACCCTGTCCGGTGGGATGAAGCGCCGCATCTTGATCGCTCGATCGCTCGTCCATGACCCGCAACTGGTGCTCCTAGACGAACCTACGGTAGGTCTCGACCCCCAAGTGCGCCAAGAACTGTGGGGGCTCATCGACCGGCTGCGCAACTCTGGGGTCACCGTGTTGATGAGTACGCACTACATCGAAGAAGCCGAGCGCCTCTCCGATGTCGTGGCGGTTATGCGGGAGGGGAAGGTCGTCGCACAGGGAACCCCGGCGCAGTTGCGCAGCAAACACGTCGGTGAATCCGCCCTGGAAGTGTTCGGATCCCCCGAGCGGCTAGACGCGGCCCAGTCCGGGGCCCAGGCCGCCGGGTTACCAACCAGACGTTCGGGGCTGTCGCTATCGATCCTGCGGGCGGAATCCGCCCCGGCCGCCCTCACCGAGGATCTCGGCGACACGATGGGCCGGGCGGCAAACCTAGAAGATGTGTTCGTACTGCTCACGGGAGATGAGATCGAATGAGCCCTAGTTCCCCAACCCCCAAGGCCGCAGCACCAACCGCTGCAAGTGGCGAGCCTCCAAAACTGCGCAGCTTCGAGTTCGCGGCCTTTGCAGGGGTGTGGATCCGGGAGATCACGCTGTTCCGCCGCCTCTGGGTCTCTACGACATTCTCATCCGTGGTGGAACCAACCATCTACCTGCTCGCGTTCGGGATCGGGTTGGGCAACCTCATCCCAGAGATCGACGGCTTCACCTACATCGAATACGTCGGCACGGGCACGGTCGCGACGGCCGTGCTGTTCGCGTCAGTGTTCGCCGCGATGTTCAACACGTTCGTCAAGCGCGAATACCTCAAGACCTACGACTCCATCCTGGCCACCCCCGTTGACGTTCGTGAACTGATGACAGCCGAGGCCACCTGGCTGGCAGCAAAGGCGGGGGTCTATGGGTGCGCCCCACTATTGGTGGCTATGGCCTTCGGCTTACCGCCGGCCTGGGGCATGCTGTTAGTCCCCTTCATTGCGGCACTGACCGGCCTTGGTTTCGCCTTTCTAGGGCAGTGGATCAGCGGGATCGTCCCCAGTATCGATTCCTTCAGCTACGTCACAAGCGCCGTCATTACGCCACTTTTCTTGTTTGCAGGTACGTTC
>JAHZKU010000044.1 GCA_022600255.1 Actinomycetes bacterium
CCGTCGACTCAGTGTTCCCGCTGGCTCAAGCCGCGACCGCCATGCATTTGTTGGCCGACGGAAAGGTGAAGGGCAAGCTCTGCTTGTCCGTTTAGCGCGGCGGCCTTCGGTTTGGGATGCTACATGCTTCCCGCGTCGGCGGTGCGGTCGGGCCGGCCGATCACCGTCGCGCCGTTCTGGCAACGGGGCTGGGGGATGAGCGGACGTCCTACACCGGCCGAGTGCCGGAGTGGACGTACTCCAGCAGGGTGTCCTTGGATAGGCCTGCGATCCCACATCGTTCAAGGGTGCGACCGTTGGCGACGAAGTCCTGCTCCAGTAAAGCACCAGCCAAGGTGATGACCGACCGCATGATTGAGGTGTCAACGCCGAGGGCCGAGCCGAGCTGAGAGTAGATGGTCAAACCGATCGGTACGTCTTCAGTGAGGTAGCGGCTGTCAATCTGCTCGGGGCCCTTGATGACCTGCAGCGTGGCGACGCCACGGATGACCGACCAGAATGTGTCTCCCTTGGGGCCGTAACCCATCTTGTAGTAGGTGTCCCGCAGGCTAAGTACCTCCACGCCGAGGGCCTGGCCGATGTTGCTGCGCTCCTGGTCAATAGCTTCCACCGCTTTGCAGACTTGTGGGGTGAGGCCTTCCTCGTAGTAGTAGAAGTCCCCGCGGCTGTATTCGATTCGGCTTGCAGACAGCAGCACGCCCAAGCAGTGCAGGGTTGGGTTGGGGTTGTTGAGGCCAGCCGCTAGCACTGAATCCAGGATTTCGATCCCCGGGTAGAGGTCGTTGGCGATGGGTGACACGACGTCCGTCCGCTGGGCGGGAAATACGCCCAGGGACACGTATCTGCGGCGCCCGAATACCCGCACCAACCCTGGGGCTACGATGCGGCAGGCGTAGGGCAGGGCCGCGAATTCAGAGACGGTGATGTCGGCGGTGCAGCCGTGGGAGCGCAGGTACTCACTGAACTCCAACGACCCTAACGAGCCGGGCATCAGGGCAATGTTCATGCCATCACGCAGGTGGGGAAGCAAGAGTTCGGCGTAGTTGATCTGGAAGTTCGTGGGAACCACAATGATGATGAGTTCGGCGTGGGCCACAGCTTCGGAAGCGTCGTGGGTCACGGTGAGGGGGCCCGTGCCTTCGATTACGCCCGTTGCGCTGATCTGACCCGATTCCCGCAACTGGCGCACGGATTCGGCAAACGCTGGCATCTCAAACAGCGTCACGTCGTGGCCGGTGATGCTCAGTTCCGCTGCGGCCGTGAGCGCACCGTTACCACCACCCATGATCGTCACGCGTCTTCGCATCTGTCGCTCCCTATGTTGCGATCCTGGAGTGTTGCTCACCTCAAGGTTATCCACACGGCCTGGATTGTCGGTTCGGATTGCAGGAATCGCGACCAAGGTGGAACCACGACCCAAACACCGTTGGAGCAACCATGAACGACACACAGATCACCGTGCAGGGCAACATCATCACCGACATCACACTGCGCACCACCAAGGCTGGCCATGAGGTTGCGTCTTTCCGGCTAGCGTCCACGCCGCGCCGCTTCGACCGCGCGTCGGGCCAATGGCTCGATGGTGAGGCCACGTTCTTCTCCGTATCGTGTTGGCGCGTGCTGGCGCGCAACGTCGCCGAGAGCCTAGCTAAGGGCATGCCCGTGGTGGTTTCCGGTCGCATGACCCAGCGCGGCTATGATCGCGAGGTCGGCGGGGAACTGGTCCGCTCATTCTCGTTAGACCTAGACGCAAAACTGATCGGCCCTGATCTAAACCGCGGCATTGCCAGTTTCCAGCGGGCACCGGCCAACTCGGTGGGTATTGCTGAGGCCCGGTCACGCAGAGAGGCCCAGAGTGTGATGGGGTCGGCGAATGCCACCACCGATCCAGTGGGGGTCAGTGTGGCTTAGCGGCCTGGTCATGGCTGGTTGGGGAGACGCGGGCCGTGCTGGCTGCGCGCCCAGGCTCGAAGTGGACAGCGGCGGCAAAGTTGGCCTTGCGGGTGGTGCGGCGCAGCGTTCGGAGTAGGGGACCACCGGCCAACGCGATGATTACCACCAGCCCGATTGCTCTGGGAATGTCGAAGCCCAACGATGTGATCAGGCAGTAGACGAAGAACCGGCCCAGGTTCTCCAGCACTGGATCGCCAGGCACAAAGCTGATGGCGGTATCGGTGGAGGTGACGAAGGGCCAAAACCACAGGTTCAGCAAGAAGCCATACAGGATTCCCGAGACCGCCGCGTAGGCGGCGAGCAGGGTGACCTCGGCTTTGCCGCGGTACGACGGTAGGAGTCCGGCTCCCATCCCGAGCCAAGCCGCTCCCAGCATCTGGAAGGGCAACCAGGGCCCGACGCCTCCTGTGAGCAGGGCTGAACCGAGCATGGAGACCAAACCGAGCGCAAAGCCGAAGCCAGGGCCCAGGACTCGACCACCAATGATCAGGACCACGAACATGGGCTGGAACCCCGACATCCCCGCGCCGAACGGTCGCAAAACGGCGGCCAGTGCGCTGAGCACACCCAGTACGGCCAGCGCCTTAGCATCTAGTCCACCGGAGGCTACCTCGGCCAAGACGACGAAGATAAGCATCCCCAAGATGACCGCAAAGATGATCGGCGCATCAGCGGAGTGGGCAACCTCGGACTCCGCGCTAGCAAGCAAGGGCCAGCCATACATCGCCAAGCCGATCAAAGACACCAGCGCCAAAACCAGCAGGGCGCGCGGGGAGTAGGTAACAACCGACGCCGGAGTGCGCTTACTCATCTAACCCACCCGACCTGTTGGTTTCAGCGGGAAGGAAATCTGCCGGGTTGAGATTCGCGGCCGACTCCGTTTCGGCCAGGGGTGGGAACTGCAACGGTAAGTCGGTCACCGTCAGATAGGGCAACGGCGCCATCACCTTGGCCACCTGCGGGGCAAACATGGCTGAATCCAGTAAGGCGGACTGCGCGGAATCGTCGGTGACCAAATCACCGTCCGCCAGAATCATCAGTCGATCACATAAACCCGCCACAAACTCGACGTCATGTGTGGCCACCACAACTGCCGCCCCTTGGGCGGCGTGGCTACGGATTACCGCACTCAGCCGGTCCTTGGCCGCGTAATCCAGACCGCGGGTGGGCTCATCGAGCAGAAGTAGTTCGGCGTCTCCAGCCAGCATGATGGCCAGCACGAGCATGAGCCGACTCCCGATCGATAGGTCTCGAGGATGAGTTGTTGGGTCCAAACCGGGTAGGAGCTGGGACAACAATTGCTGGGTCGTGCCGACGGCTTTGTTGGCGTCGGCATCTGCGGCCAGGCACTCTTGTTCAATCGTCTCAGCCCACAGCAGGTCGTCAGGCTCCTGCGGCACATAGGCCACTTTGGCCAAGAGGCTAGCGCCGCGCAGCGACTTGGGGTCAACCCCACCCACCTGAACGCGCCCGCTGGTAGCGGACTCCGCACCCACGAGGAGTCGCAGCAGGCTGGACTTGCCCGCGCCATTGCGGCCCATCAGGCCCGTGATGGTGCCCGCCTGAATGCTGGTGGACAGTTGCCGCAGCACGATCTGGTTGCCGTAACGCAGGTGTCCCTTGTCAATCTGTGCGATCGGGGTCGTACCTCTGCGGGCGGCCGGCGGCTCGGCCTGGCCATTCTGCTCGGCGAGCAAGAGTTCTCGTTGGGGCCGAGCGGCGCGGCGGGCGTCGCGCACCGACAAGGGCAGTGGATTGAGCCGCAGTCGGGCGCCCAAATCCACAACCGGTGGAGTCACCGGCGATTCCAGCATCGCTGCGGCTGGGTCCAAAAACTGAGTAACCCGATGGTCCTGCACGATCAGAATCTGATCGGCGTATTGCACCACACGCTCAAGGCGGTGCTCGCTCAGCAGCACGGTCAAGCCGAGGTCATGCACTAGCCGCTGAATCGCGGCCAGCACGTCCTCGGCTGCCTGTGGGTCCAGGGCGGAAGTCGGCTCGTCTAGGACTAGGACCTTGGGCTGTGCGGTCAGCACGGAACCGATCGCCACGCGTTGCCTTTCGCCCCCCGACAACGTCCGCAAGGTTCGGGTGCGCAACGGTGCTAGGCCGAGCAGGTCGAGGGTCTCTTCCACGCGCCGCCGCATCACGGCCGGCGCAATCCCCAGCGATTCCATCGTGTAGGCCAGTTCGTCCTCCACGACATCGGTGACAAATCCAGCCAGGGGGTCCTGTCGCACCATGCCCACGACATCAGCCAGTGCTCGCGGTGGATGATCTGCGGTATCACGCCCGGCAACTATCACCTGGCCGGCTAAGGTGCCTCCGGTGAAATGGGGCACCAAGCCATTGATACACGACAACAAGGTGGACTTCCCCGATCCGGTACTCCCCACAACCAGCGCGAGTTCCCCTTCGGGGATCACAAACTGGGCTGACTGAATCGACCAGTCGGGCGCACCGTCATACTTCACACTGACGTCGGAGAACTCGATCATGCCGGCACCGACTCTCGTTTCGACGCTGCGGTGGTCACGGGTGGGCTGATGAACGAAGGTGCGGCCGCCACGGCAATCGCCAGTAGTGGCCAGAGCGGCACGGTGGGCCAACCCAACGGGGAAGCCCCGCCAGTTAGGACCGCGGCGTCGCCCAATGCGATGAAGACAACGGCCGGGAGGGCTCCAGCCAGCACCACTAAGGTTTCGGGCAATCGCCACGGGTCGGGGCGATACCGGGTGCGCGTCACCCGACGTCCGGAAAGCCCCCCACCCAACATTGCCAAGACCAAGCCCACGAACAACATGGCCCAGCCGAGGTTCGCGGCCCCGGATCCGACAGATGCCCCGCCCTGCAACAGGCCATACAGGCCGATGGCGACGCCCAGCAAACCCACGAGCAGCATCACTGCATTCAGCGCGCGCGCCCGTTTCGTCAATCCGGTGTTGCGACCGTAACCGCGCGAATCCATGGACGCTGCCAACGCTACGGATGAATCCAGCGCCCCGGCGAAGAGGGGGATTACCATTTGTCCCCACGCCTTCGGCCCCCGATTGGTGCGGCCACGCAGCCTTCGGGCGACCCGAATTCGCTGCGTGTCGGCCACCAGGAGCGGTACAAAAGTCAGGCAAATCACCACCGCCACTCCGACCTCATAGAGGGCCGCAGGGACAATTCGGAGCAGGCGACTGGGATTCACTAGCGAGTTGGCAGCACCAACACACAACAACATCACGGCCAGCCTCAGGCCTTCGTAGGCTGCCAGCAGGAGCGCGTCGGCAGTGACCGCCCCACCCAACGTCACGCCAGCCATCCACTCCGGAAGTGGCAACTCCGGGAGAGTAAAGAGGACCGTGCCAAAGGCGGACGTTCCCAGCAAGATTTCCACGACCATCCGAATGGCGATGATGAGCACACCAAGCTTGACGAACAGGCTAAAACTACGACCCCACGGACCGGCGACCCGTCGCTCGGCGACCACAATTCCGGCCGCGACGGCGATGGCGATGAGGAGGATCGGGTTGGTGGTGCGGGACGCCGCGACGGCGAGGCCTAAGGCCCACAGCCACCAAGCTCCAGGATGCAGGAGGCGCGGGGCGAATGTTGCAGCCACGGGCCCTCCGAAATGCCAGGTGGTTGCGGCAGCTGGCGACCCAGCGGCGTTTCCGCAGACCACGACGGAATTAGCTTTCACCAAACAGGGGGCATTCCGGCTATACGGCTGCGGGTCAGCGCCGGACTCTCACCGGCTTCCCCCACCTATTCGATATTTCAGTGTAGGCCTATTTGACGCGAAATCGCATTGAGCGCTTGTTGCCCTTCCCGCCGAACGTGACAGCGCGTACCTGCACCTTGTAACGGGCGGGGCGCAATGAGGTCAGGACATGTTTGGGTTTCTGTGAATCCGTCCAGGACCGGAACGTCTTCTTGTTCGGCTTGCTGATCCTGACCTGATACCAGGTGGTCAGCCGGGTTTGCGCTCGCGGTCTTTTCCAGCGGATCACGGTCTTGTCGGCTTTACCCTTGGTTTTCGTCTCCAACTTGCGGACTTTGCGGGGCTCCACCAGCGTTGGTAGCGACCCGGGAACGAACTGGGTGTTGAGGTATCGATTGGTCGATGATCGCATTTCAGAGCGCATCTGTAGGAAGGTTGTCGTGGCCTGGTTGAGCAGTTGTGCTCGTAGCTGCGATGCGGACAGACTCGGTGCCCGTGCCCACAACGCCGCTAGGGCTCCGGCAACATGCGGAGCCGCCATGCTGGTGCCGGTGAGTGTGCTGGCCTGTTCGGGGTCATCCAGTTGTGTGGATCGGATGTCGACGCCGGGGGCCAAGATATCGACGCATTCCCCGAAGTTGCCTGGTCGCCATTCGGCGTCCTTGCGATTGGCGGCTGCCACGGTGATCGCGGCCGCTGACCTTGCTGGCGACCGCAAGCAGGCGTCGGCGCGGTGGTTGCCCGCCGCGGCCACCACTGCGATACCTTTGGCCGCCAACGCTGCCACCGCAGCGTCCACCACTTTCGAGCGCCTTGAGGCCAGGCTCAGGTTGACGATCGAGCGTGGCCCGGCGTTGGCGCCCACCCAGTTGAGGCCTTGGATCAGGGCGCTCTCCGAGCCCACTCCCTCACAATCCAACACCCGCACTGAGTGCAGCGTCACCGCACTGGCCACGCCGAAGCGGTCAGAGCCGATCGTGCCGGCCACGTGCGAGCCATGACCCGCGCAGTCGTCGGCGTCTCGTCCTGCGGACTTAACGAACGCACTGCGGCCGAGTCGGCCCGCAAATTGGGGGTTGTCTTGGTCGATCCCTGAATCGATGACGTAGACGTGTGCGCCCAGTCCCGTCGAGAGCGCCGTGTACTGGCCATCCAGGGGTAGGGACTTCTGGTCGATCCGGTCCAGCCCCCAACTGCGCGCCTCGGTGGGCGCGAGGGTGGACGTTTGACTCATCTCAGCGCCGGCGATCGAGACCGTGCGATCGCGGGTTACTGAGCGCACACGCGCGTCTTGTCTGAGCGTTCGGGCCACGTCGGCGTTGACGTGAATCGCTGCGCCGTTCAAGGCTGGCCCTGCCAGGTCAGTGATCTCATCGCCGCGCAGGGCCGGGTCTGCCGCGCGGGCGAGTTGAATCGGATCTTCGCCGGGGCGAACTGCAATGATGTAGCCCGAGTCAGGTGTGTTTGGCAGCGCTTCGTGAGGGACAGCGCTAGGGGAACCCAGTGCTTGGTCGTCTGCGCCAGCGGCTGCGAAACCGGGAGCGAGTAGCAGCCCGCCGATCAGAGCGGCTGAGGTGGCAAGGACTGCGCCGGTCCGGGGCACCATATCCAACCATCCCTGTCAGCCGGGTATTCGACTCTCTCGACTCTATGTCGCAACGCCGGTTTTTGCCGGTCATGACACCAGATCGCCTCATATGGATCAGCGGACTTAGGTGCTCTGTCGCGTTGATTCGGCCATGTCGCCTGCAGCCACTAGGCTTAGCCAACGTGGCGGAATTTATTTACACATTGCAGAAGGCCCGCAAGGCGCACGGTGACAAGGTTGTTCTGGACGATGTGACCCTGTCGTTTCTTCCTGGCGCCAAGATCGGCGTTGTTGGCCCCAACGGGGCTGGCAAGTCCAGCCTGCTGAAGCTGATGGCGGGGATGGATCAGCCCTCCAATGGTGAGGCGCGGCTGAGTCCGGGCTATACCGCTGGAATCTTGATGCAGGAACCCGATCTCGACCCTGACAAGACGGTCTTGGAGAACGTTGAGGAGGGGGTTGCCGAAACCAAGGCTCTCGTGGATCGCTACAACGAAATCTCCGGCCTCATGGCCGACCCAGACGCTGACTTCGATGCCTTGATGGCGGAGATGGGTGAACTGCAGGAGAAGATCGATCAGCGCGACGCTTGGGACTTGGGCGCCCAGCTAGAGCAAGCCATGGATGCCCTCCGATGTCCACCGGCGGACGCTGACGTGACCGTGCTCTCCGGCGGCGAGCGGCGCCGAGTGGCGCTGTGTCGGCTCCTACTGCAACGGCCCGACTTGCTGCTCCTGGATGAACCCACCAACCACCTTGACGCTGAGTCCGTGCAGTGGCTGGAGCAACACCTAGAGAAGTATCCGGGCACCATCGTGGCGATCACCCACGATCGCTACTTCCTGAACAACGTAGCCCAGTGGATTCTTGAACTCGATCGCGGCCGCGCGTTCCCCTACGAGGGCAACTACTCCACATACCTGGAAAAGAAGGGGGCACGACTCAAAGTTGAGGGTCAAAAAGACGCCAAGCTGAAGAAGCGGCTCACCGACGAACTTGATTGGGTCCGGTCCAATGCGAAAGCCCGTCAGACCAAATCCCGCTCCCGGTTGAACCGTTATGAGGAGATGGCGGTCGAGGCGGAAAAGACCAAGAAGTTGGACATGGAGGAAATCCAGATTCCCCCGGGTCCGCGCTTGGGAACGCTGGTGGTGCAGGCGGACCACCTCACTAAAGGCTTCGATGATCGAGTGCTCATCGACGATCTGTCCTTCGACCTGCCCCGTAACGGCATCGTGGGTGTGATCGGTCCGAACGGGGTCGGTAAAACCACGCTGTTCAAGATGATCGTCGCGGCTGCGCAAGGCGATAGTGACGACAAGGCCGATTTGCCGAATGCCGGCACCATCAAGGTGGGGGACACCGTTTCCCTGTCTTACGTGGACCAGTCGCGTTCCGGGTTGTCCGATGACAAGAACGTCTGGGAGGTTGTCTCCGATGGGCTGGACTGGATCAAGGTCGGCAACGTAGAGGTTCCGTCGCGGGCCTACGTTTCGGCCTTCGGTTTCAAAGGCCCCGATCAACAGAAGCCAGCCAAGGTGTTGTCCGGTGGTGAGCGCAACCGCCTCAACTTGGCGCTGACGCTGAAGATGGGCGGGAACGTGCTGCTCCTCGACGAACCCACCAACGACTTGGATGTGGAAACGCTGGGGAGCCTAGAAAACGCACTGCTGGAGTTCCCCGGCTGCGCGGTGATTACCTCACACGATCGCTGGTTCTTGGACCGCGTGGCCACCCATATCTTGGCCTATGAAGGCGACTCACAGTGGTTCTGGTTTGAGGGGAACTTCGACTCTTACGAGAAGAACAAGGTGGATCGACTCGGCCCAGAAGCCGCTCGGCCGCATCGTGCCACGTACCGAAAGCTGACCCGCGACTAGATGAGCAGCAAAAAGCAGGCCTTCGAAACCTACGTCCACACCCGCTGGGGGGACCAAGACGCACTAGGCCACGTGAACAACGTGCAGTTTCTGCGACTGTTCGAGGAGGCCCGCGTTCGGTTCCTGGACGCCTTGGGTTACATCGGCTCCATGGACTTTGGCATGGTGACTGTCCGCCACGAGGTGGACTATCGCAAGCAACTGCACTTCACGCTGGAGCCGGTACGCGTGGAGTGCTGGCTCACGCGATTGGGCACCGCCTCGTTCACGCTGCACTGCCGCATGTTTGACGCCGAGCGGGACATCGTATCGGACTGCAGCACGGTGATCGTCGTAACCAAACTCACTGGCACTGAGTCGCGGGCCATTCCGCCCGAAGCGCGTGCGGTGCTGGAGCCATTCTTACTCGGCTAATGGTGTGGGCCGCGAGCGCTACGGCA
>JAHZKU010000045.1 GCA_022600255.1 Actinomycetes bacterium
ATCGCCCGCGTCCCACTTCTCCGCCAACAGGTTATTCCCCGGCAGGGAGGTGACAGTCGCGCTGTCGATGCAATACGGATCGTATGGCGGGGTGGGTTGGTCCGTGCCCCGACAGGTTAGACCTGGGTCGGTGCCACTTGTACCCGCGGTGTTGGTGATCACGGTGTCCTGCAAGACGCCCGGCGACAGCACGACCTGAATCCCTATCTGGAGTTTTCCACCTGGGGGCAACTGGAAATTGTCGAACAGCCAGCTCATTTCGGTGATCTTGTTGGGATCCATAATGTCACCCTTCACCTCCGTGTAGACCGGAGCCGACGGCGGCGGATATCCCGCCGGCAGTGAGACGATCTTCACGGTGTAGGGGTCAGACAAGCTCCCCCCTGGAATCGTCGGGTCGATGGTGAGATCATCCGGCACCGGCTCAACAATGACCGGGTTGGTCACCGGGCTAGTACCGGTGTTCTCAATCGTGATCGTGAACGGCGCTGACTCGCCCGGACCGATCCGAGAATCGGGATCCTTCACGATGTCCAACTCCGGGGTGCCCGCGTTCACTGTCAGGTCCGCAGTCACTTCCGGGATTTGGAACAACTCGCCCGGGGGCTGTAAGACACTCTCGCCCGCACCACTCGATGTGTCCGAGACAGGATCGGGGATGGGATCGCCGTTAGAAGCGAGGGTCTCGCGGACCACCGCGTCGAAGCAGACCGAGGCGCCCTTGCAGGGCCCACTGCCCGGGTAGTTCGTCCCCGGGAGGATATCGTAACCGCCACCGCTGCGGCTGAACGTGACGCGCAGGCCTTTCACGCTGGATGCAACGACTCCCGCTGGCAGGCTCGGTGACTTGCCGCTGACCACGTTGCCGAGTTGCCAAGTGCCACCGTTGCAGTCCGAGACACTCACGCACGCATCCACTTGGACCCGGTTGGCGCCAGGGGGGTAGTTGATGTGAATATTGTCCGCAAAGGTCACGGCATCAAAGAAGTCTTGGTCCACGTCGGTCATCTGCAGCCGCGCCAGGTACAGCGGCCCGTTGTTCTGAAGAAGATGCTTAACCTGTACCGTTTGCGCTGGAAGTCCCGCCGTCGGGCGGATCACGCTCGAGGGCGCAATCAACTTCTGCAGTGAGGCACTGGCATTGGTGGGAATCGGAAGGACTTCAATATCACCAGAGCACTTCTCCGGGGCGGGGGCCCCATCCAGGTAGACCACAAAGCAGTTCTTGAACATGGTCCCAGGGGGAACGCCGTCTCGGACTAGGACTTGATACTCCGCCCGAAACCGCTGACCGACTTTCAGAGGTTCGGTCAGTGAAATCCGAATACCTTTAGCCCGGGCCAGCAGCGCCGCGTTCTGCGCGTCGTACGGCACATAGGCACTCGCGGTGGGGTCGTAGACCTCCAGGTCCGACGCTGGTGCAGACGTCAGTGCCCGCAGCTGAGTGAGCCGGACAGCGTCGAATGGCTCATTGGGTGACGCCGTCGGATCATTAGGATCCAACAAGACAATGTTGTCCAGGGGCACGTTTCCCGTGTTTCGGAAACTCAGATTGAACTGCAGGGGTTGACCCGGCACGATCGAGCTGACCCCGCCAGTATTCTTGGTCGTCCCACCGACGCCGGGCGTGGGATTGGCCACCGTTGTGTTCGCGCACCCGGTAGCGCTGCCCGTCGTCGAACCGCCCGCAGTGGTTCGGCCAATGACGTCGAAACAGTTGAGCAACCCATCGGACACGTTTTGCGCGTCGACCCGCGGCGCAGTGCCGTGGAGGTCCAACTTGGCAGTGGCCCCCGACTTGATCGTGGGGTCACCGCTTCCGTCGGTGCCCGAGAACGTCATGGTGATCTTTTCGGGGAAGGCCCCGCCTTGGCACCCGAAGTTGCTGATCGTGACTTGCCCCGAGGATGGTGGATTTGTCCAAGTCTGATCAGCGGGATTCGGACCAGAGCGACACGTCACGCTCAAAACCGCGTCATTCGCCCCCGCTGGCCAGGTGTAGCGACCATTGGTGATATCGAGTTTGGAAAAGTCACTGGGCGAGGATTGGCTAGGCTCTTCAATCACGAGTTCGGAGATTTTGAATGGGGAATCATTACGCCCCGTCATCTTCATGGAGACGCCAGAGTCTTGCCCCACGACGATATGACCATCCGACTTGTAGTCGCCGTTCTGATCCGGAAATATGCTCTTGTTTGGGATCACCACGATGACGTCGGGCAGGATATCGATGGAGTCGCAGTCGGTCTGACCCTCGGTTTCGCCACCGCCGGATACCACCGCGGTGGGAGCAGCGCAGTTCTCCACCTTAATCTTGTTCGGTGGTTGGATGGGAAGACCACTGTCGCGGTAGTCATCACGAAGTTGCAGTCCTACGTCAACGAAGCCTTCATCAGCGGAGAAAGGCAAATCAGCGCCCCCCGAATCAGAAAATGTGAACCGCACACCGGTGATGGAGTCCAATGCCACTCCGCCCGGAGTCGCAAAGGGACCGGAGCCCATGGTTGGGGCATTCTCAATCCACTCGCCGCCCACGCAAGGTGAACCGATCGGCTTAGTGCAAACCCCGACCACGACCTGATCAGTTCCCGTTGGCCAGGTTGTCACCGGGCCCAGTTGTGTCACATTAAACGCGTCGAATGTTGTATCGGTGTCGTCAGTGACCACCAGTTCTTTGACCTCGGCGTTGCTCGACGAACCGTTTCTGATGCCTAAGGTCACCGAGGTGGTGCCTTGTGATCCGGCCACCAGCGAGCCATCGGCCCAAGACTTGGTATTGACCGGTCGCACGACCAGCGGAACGTCCACAGTCACCGGCACGCTGGATGTTTGTTCCAGGGCGTTGACCGAATCCACGCTCGCGGTATTCGTAATCACCGCCCCGTCCAGGACTGGGGTCTGGGTCGGGAGTCGCATCGCGATGGTGAACTGCCGAGCAGCGCCTGCTGGGATTCCGAAGGTGCCGTCGCCCAAATCGATCTTGTATTGCACGGTGAGCACGCGCGTGACGGGATCATAGCTGACGTCGCGCTCAGCATTGCTCGGCGGCAAAGACGTGACTTCGAACTCTGCGGGCAACGTATCGGTGACGGTCATGTCAACGCAACCGGGGTCTGTCAGGGACGAGCACCCTATCGTGACCTGATATGGCAACTCCTGGCCCGGTTGCAGGGTGCTCACGGAAGTGGTCTTGTCGATGGTCATGGCCGCCGAATCATCTGCGGCTTGGGCTGCGACCGGGACCGCCATGCTGCCAACCAAGATGAGTAATGCAGCCAAGATGCGCCAAGAACTGGGCGCTGACCAACCGATTGAGCCGTTTCGCATGCTCTTGAGACTAGGGAAGGGCTGGCTGCGCGCGTGGTGATTCGCGCAAGAACGCTTGTGGGAGGGGAGATTCCACCAGGCTTTGCCGCTGTGCCCGG
>JAHZKU010000002.1 GCA_022600255.1 Actinomycetes bacterium
ACTTGCTCATCTTTTCACCGGCGGTGGTGACCCAGTGATTGTGCAACCAGTAGTTCGCGAACGGATCACCTGCGGCATTGGATTGGGCAATCTCGTTCTCGTGATGCGGGAACACCAAATCCAATCCACCACCGTGAATGTCGAACTGCGCGCCACAGTACTTCGTGGCCATGGCTGAACACTCAAGATGCCATCCTGGTCGGCCATACCCCCAGGGAGTGTCCCAACCGCGTTGCTCTGGGGATGCCGACTTCCACAGAGCGAAGTCTTGGGGGTCGCGCTTGTCGGCGTCTTGGGTCTCGCCGCTGCCTTGCATGTTCGCGAGATCCTGTCCGCTCAGCGCGCCGTATGCGGGCCAAGACCGCACGGCGAAATACACGCTGCCGTTTGACTCGTAGGCGTGCCCATTGGCAATCAGCCGGGCCATTAGTGCGATCATTTCCGGCACATGACCGGTAGCTCGGGGGGCGTAGGTGGCTGGCAAGACCCCAAGGAGTTGGTAAGCCGCGTCAAAGACCCGCTCGTAGTGATAGGCCCACGCCCAAGACGGCTCGCCTGCTTCCGCGGCCTTGTCTAGAATCTTGTCGTCAATGTCGGTGACGTTCCGGATCAACCGAACGGTTTCGCCGCTGAACTCTAGCCAGCGGCGCAAGATATCAAAGCACACCGCAGATCTTGCGTGCCCGATGTGAGGTTCGCCTTGGACGGTTGCCCCGCAGTAGTAGACGGACACCTCACCGGGCCTGATCGATTCGAATCGGCGTACGCTGCGCGTGGCAGTGTCATATAGGCGTAGGTCCACATCAGTACATTACCGATCCCGTGGCGGGCAGGTGCGGCAAGGCAGGGTTGATTCTGGTCAGAGCGTGACGGTCACCAGCGCGGTACTAATGGCGGCGATCCCCTCGCCGCGACCGGTGAGCCCGAGCCCGTCGGTGGTCGTGGCCGAAACAGTGACGGGGCAGTGGCACACCTGCGAAAGGATCTCCTGGGCTTCTGTGCGGCGTCCGCTGAATCGCGGCCGGTTGCCGATTATCTGGCAAGAGACGTTGATCGTCTGCGCCCCGGCGGCGCTAAGTCGGCTGACAGTCTCGGCTAGCAGCCTTGTCCCAGACGCGTTGGCCCACTGTGGGTCGTCCGTGCCGAATTGGGCGCCCAGATCGCCGAGGCCTGCGCCGGACAGCAAGGCATCGCACATGCTGTGAGCCACCACGTCGGCATCGGAATGGCCCGCCAAGCCGACCTCGTCTGGCCAGTGCAGGCCAGCCAGCCAAAGCGGAACATCGGGATCGAATCGGTGGACGTCGACCCCGATCCCAATTCGCGTGTTTGGAGTCATCCCTACATCATCCGATCGGACTGTCGGCGGCGTAGGATCGCTTCGGCGACGACCAAATCAAGCGGACGGGTGACCTTCATCGACTCGCTGTGCCCGGCAACAACGAGGACGGGCACACCGAGTTCTTCCAGTAGTCCGGCCTCATCGGTGGCTTGCGTCTGATGGTCGGCAAGGGCTTGATCTAGCGCCGTCTTGGTGAAGCCCTGCGGGGTTTGTGCGGCTCGAAGTTCGTCGCGTTCCACCGTGTGTACGACGCGTCCTGCGGCGTCAACGTGCTTGATCGTATCGGTGACCGGAATAGCCGGCACCACGGCCGGGGCCCCAGCGCGGACGGCCGAAATCACCCTGCTGACCACCTCTGCGGGCACGAACGGTCGAGCAGCATCGTGAACAAGCACAATTTCCGCGCTTGGTATGGCGCGCGCAGCGTTCCGAACCGAATCGGTGCGACTCTGGCCACCCACCACCACCGAGATGGGGACGTCAGCAGCAATCTGCGACAAGATATCCTCGACTTGCGAGACGGACTCCTGCGGCGCTGCGATCACCACACTCGTCACTTCTCGGGCCGCGATCATGGCTCGAACGGAATGCTCGAGGAGGGTTTTCCCACTGATCTGCCTTAGCGCCTTAGGGGTGGCGCCGCCGAGACGTTCCCCCCGGCCAGCGGCGGGAATGATGCACGCAACGCTCATGAGCGGTTGATCTTCGCGAACACCATCCGGCCGTTGCTGGTTGTTAACACGCTGGTCGCCTCCACTCCTACGGCCTCGCCTAGGTGCTTGCTGGCCTTTTCCACCACCACCATGGTGCCATCATCGAGGTACCCCACCGCTTGGCCGACCTCTTTGCCTTCCCTGAGCAGTCGCAGAGTCATGGAATCACCCGCCTGAACGGGCGGCCGTAGCGCCAACGCCAGTGCGTGCATATCTTGTACGTGAACCCCCGAAACAGCCGCCACTTTCGCCAGGCCGGTATCCAGCGTCAGTAGGGCAAGCTCCTGTTCCATCGCAATCCGGATCAGTTTTGCGTCCACCTCGGTCACTTCCTGGGCTGAGTCGGGGATCACCAGGACGTCGATGCCGGCTTCATGGCGCAGTTTCTCGAGCGTCTCTAGCCCACGACGGCCCTTACTGCGGCGCCGATCGTCACCGGAATCGGACAGTTGCTGCAACTCGTCTAAGACTGGCTGGCAAACGACGATCCGGCCATGACCGAAGCCGGCTCGCACGACGTCGATGATGCGACCGTCGATGGCTACTGAGGTGTCGATCAGCCTGGCGGTGCTGGCTCGCTTGGTCACGGCCACCCCGCCTCGGCCACCAACCGTTCCCAGTACGGCACCACGCCGGTGTCGACCCACACTGAAACCGAAGGCACCGCCAAGAACGACGAGGAAGATGAAGATCGAAGAGGCCACTAGCGGGGTAAGCAGAATAAACACCGGCCAGGTGACGATGGCAACAACAACAGCGGTGAGCGCGCCGCCGATAGTGCCAGCCACCAACTCCTCTGGCGTAACGCCGTCGAGGAGTCGTTCGCCGCGATCCAGACTCTTCACCAGATACCTGGCGAACACGCCACCGAGTGAATAGCCAAGACCCGCCCCGACAACGACGCCGATCAAAGTCGGGGTGAGGAGTCCCAGAACTGCAGTGTCGGGGTCTGGACTGGCTGCAATAGCAACTTGATACCCAACCCCGGCCCCGAAAACGACGATAATCAACCGCAGGAGTTCGGCCACCACTGTGGTTCGGCGCTGGGATTGGGCCATGTCGTAGACCCCTTCGACTACGAGGCGAGGACCTCGTCAAGCAAGGCTTCCGCCTTAGTTTCGTCGGTTTCTTCGGCCAACGCCACTTCACTGACCAGCACGGCCCGAGCTTTGGTCAGCATCCGCTTCTCTCCGGCCGACAGACCACGATCTCGATCGCGGCGCCACAGGTCGCGAATGACTTCGGCGACCTTGATGACGTTCCCTGATGCGAGCTTCTCCATATTGGCCTTGTATCGCCGCGACCAGTTGGTCGGCTCTTCGACAATTGGCTGCCGCAGTACCTCGAAAACATGGTCCAAACCTGCCGAGCTCACAACGTCGCGGACCCCAACCAAATCCACGTTCTCAGAGGGAACGCGAACGGTGAGATCGCCTTGTTGCACCCTCAGAACCAAGATTTCCTTGTGCTCACCTTCGATGACTTTTGCCTCGATTGCGTCTATCTGCGCCGCCCCGTGATGTGGGTATACGACGGTATCGCCAACCTTAAATGTCATTCTGGATTAGCCCCTCTCCCAGACGTCCAGAGTACCACGCAGTGGCCCTAGTCACGTTCCGCGAGAATCCGGCTGCAAACGAACCGGCAACGGCGCTGCGAAGGCAGATACCCGCACCTCGGTGGTTGTGCGGTTCAGACGAGCATTCTGATGCGAGGAATCGCGCGCCCGTAAGGCAGACTGGAGTAGGTCCACAGTGTTTCAAGGACGGGAGCAAAGTATGCATGAGTCCCGCCAGGGCGAGGAGGATCACCTCCCGCCGGAGCAAAGGGTCGCTGCGCCAACCAGCCTCGACCCCGAATCGGAGTTCCAGGTTCCCAATGACCCTCGGGCCCTAGCGCACGACCGCGACCAATTTCTGCAGGAGGTTTCGGCGCGCCGGCGGTCTTGGGAGGGTCCCGCCATCTTGCGCCAACTCCTGCCCGATCGAGATGATCGTTTGGCCGCTGGGCTGGCCGTGCTGGTAGGTGGGTTGGCCTTGGTGGTTCTACTGGTTGTGGGTAGTAGCCAAACTGGCCGTGATGTCCCAAGCGAGGGTCCAGCGACGCCCGCGCAAACGTAACCGGGTTCGCAACGAGTTCCGGTTGTTGGCACGAGGGTGCTGTCTTCAGCAGACCTACCGCATACCGGCATCAGATCGTCGGCAAGTTCTCGTCACCGACTGCGACTGAGATAACCCTCCGAGGTCTTATTTCGGCTATCAGCGCGTTGCTCGTTGCACGGCTAGGCGCTAACGGTATTCTTGCCGCGCCGGATACTTGTAGGAGGCATTGTGAGCAACTCTTTTGGCCGCAGGGTGGCAATCCTGGCGATTGCAGCGGTGGTCCCGATCTCGTTGGTCTCATGCGCCACGGAGTCGACCCAGACAACCAATACCGGGACCAGAGTCGTTGAGTCGAACTATCAAATCGAGAACGCGACGATCGTTGCGGGGAATCCTGGCTCCGGGAAAGCCTCGTTTCTGGGAACCGTCGTGAACCTTTCCGGCGAAGAAGATGAGATTCTGGGAATCTCCTCGGACGGGATCGAAGCAACCGTTGACCCTGACAAGGTTGTTGTTGAACCCAAGGGGTCGGTCAAGATTCAGACGGGGACTGAGGTCACTGCGAACTTTGCGGACTTCACCGCCGATACCGGTACCTGGGTGCCCGTGTCGATCGTGTTTCGCAAGGCTGGCCTGAGCAACTTTGAGGTGTTGGTCGTCCCGCCGATCGGTTATTACGAGGAGGCGGCTCCAGAGGGCACCAAACCACAGGACGTGGAGGCCGTGACGCCTCCGGAGGAAGAAGGAGATGCTGGCGAACTGGAGGGTCATAACTCCGGATCAACGACGAGCACCGGAACCGAAGAAGAGACAGACGCGACCAAACTGGAAGAGGCCGGTACACCGGCCAGTGCCACCCCTAACCCGTCGCTCTCCAATGAGGGAGACGCTGGGGCCTTGGAGAGCCGGGGCTGAGGTCAGGCCTCGTACTTGTAGCCGAGTCCGCGCACCGTCAGCACGTGCACGGGTTTGGCCGGGTCGGGCTCCACTTTCGAACGAAGTCGTTTGATGTGGACATCGAGGGTCTTGGTGTCTCCGACGTAGTCCGACCCCCAAACTCGGTCGATCAACTGCCCCCGGGTCAGGACGCGCCCTGCATTCCGTAGCAGCAGTTCGAGGAGGTCAAACTCCTTCAGCGGCAAGCTGAGGTCTTGCCCGCGAACGGTCACCACATGGCGATCAATGTCCATGCGGACCTCTCCCACAGCCACCGTCGTTGGGGTTGGCTCGTCAGCCTCCGAGCCCCGCCGGAGCACAGCCTTGATGCGAGCGGTGAGCTCCCGGCTACTGAAGGGTTTCGTAACGTAGTCGTCGGCTCCCAGTTCCAAGCCGACCACCTTGTCGATCTCAGAGTCTTTCGCGGTCACCATGATGATCGGTACTGACGATGTCTGCCGGATTGAGCGGCAGACGTCAGTGCCGGACACCTTGGGCAACATCAGGTCAAGCAGGATCAGGTCCGCGCCGCTGCGGGCGAACTGCTCCATCGCGGCGGCCCCGTCATTGGCCACATCAACCTCGTAACCCTCTTTGCGCAGCATGTAACTCAAGGCATCGCTGAACGATTCCTCGTCCTCAACTACTAGGACGCGTGTCACCGTGTTCTCCTGTCTGATCGGTCGCCCACCGGTCTGGGTGAGCGGGTTTGATACGAGTTGTTGCACATGTGTTTCCAATACGGATTGCCGCGGGACCGACTAGGAACTCTTCGCGGTGACCGGCAACAGTTCGGTCTTGGTGCCGGCAGCGACTGGGCTGTTCTACCCGTTCTGGCGGCAGAGGCCTGGCTAGGTGGCGCTGACGAACAGCCGGAATCGGGGCTTGGAAGCGTTGCGCGGGACCGAACGAAGGGAAGTTACGTGCCACGGTCGACCTCCCGAGGGGTTGCGTCCACTAGGCCAGCTTCTGCGGAATCTGCGTCGGGCCTCGCGGCCACAATCCGGGGCAGGCTCATCGTGAACGTGGAGCCTTCTCCTTCGACGGACCACACGAAAATGTCCCCACCGTGGTTACTGCAGACGTTGCGCACGATCGCCAATCCGAGTCCGGTGCCCCCAGTGACTCGCGATCGCGCCGAATCCACCCGATAGAACCGTTCGAAAATCCGGCTCAATTCAGCTTCGGGGATGCCAATGCCCTGGTCTTTGACATCGACGTTGATCATTTCGTCGCTCACGCGAACGGCGACCGCAACTCGGGTATTCGGCTCGCTGTAGGCGACCGCGTTGTTCAGCAGGTTGATCAGCGCTGTGGACACCTGGTCAGCGTCGCCTTCTATGAAATGGTCGCCCTCGCAGGAGGTCACGATCGTGATGCGTTTGGCGTGTGCAGCCGAGGAAATCGTATCGATCGCACTTTCCAGAACAACGTTGAGATCAATCGTCTCGGGATCCGAGAGTGGATCCTCTCCCTGCAGTCGGGACAAGTCGATAACGTCGTTGATCAGACTGGCCAGGCGCTCGGCCTCCAGCTTCATGCGATTCGCAAAGTGCTGCACCGACTCTGGATCGTCCGAAGCCGCTTCCAGTGCTTCCGCCAAGAGCGAGATGGCACCCACTGGTGTCTTGAGTTCGTGACCGACATTGGCAACAAAGTCGCGGCGGATGGCTGTGAGTCGATTCTCCTCGGTGAGATCGTCAAGCAGTAGTGCGGCATAGCCGCCGGGCAGGTAGATTGCCCGCACCCGCAAGTCGAGGTTGCCGCGCCGTTTGGATGGCCGCACCAGCGATACCTCGGTCGCTGAGGTGCGCTTGCTGGCAACACATTTCGCAGCGGTATCGGCCACCTCGACGCTGGTGATGATGCCCCGGCGCACCAGTCGCAGTGTTGTCGCCTCGTCGCTGGCCTGCAACACCACGCCCTTCGCGTTTACCAGGATCACCACGCCGGGCAAGGCGCCCAACAACGTAAGGGTGCGCTTATCCAAGCCGCCAGATTCCACAGTTTCCTGCGGCGGACGAGCCGGTCCTAAATGGGGTACGGGCGCCGATTCCGGGGTCGGGGCAGTGGGCTGAGACAACCCAGTACGACCGAGTCGAATGCCCAGAACAAGTGCCACGGCGCCAACAAGCGCCAACAACACGATTGACAGGATGGGCGACACGTTTGCAGCGTACGACCTAGCCCACGATTCAGCCGAATTCGCGGCGTCGGATGGACCATTGTTTGGAAGTTGGCCACCGACCGTTCACTTTGACTGGTACGACGGCCCGCGCCTTTCGGCGTACGCTGAGCGTGGATGAAGGAGTTTGATGCGCGACACCTATCACGATCAACTTGATGCGATCAGTGCGGAATTGGTCGAGATGACCAACCTGGTCGGTTCGGCGATGAACCGGGCCACCCAAGCGCTCCTAGACGCTGACTTGAAACTGGCCGAATCCGTGATTGAAGGAGATGAGGCGGTTGATGCGCTGGCCGCTGCCATTGACGAGCAGTGCTACGACATTGCTGCGCTGCAGCAACCGGTAGCCACCGATCTGCGCATCATCATGAGTGGGATTCGCATGTCCATGTCGGTGGAGCGGATGGGCGACCTCGCCAAACACGTGGCTAAGCAGACGCGGCTGCGGTACCCGGAGTCCTCGATCCCGCCGGAACTGCGCGCTACCTTCGCGCAGATGGGCGGCTTGGCCGAGGCAATCGTGAGTCGAGCGGGGGTCTTGATCGCATCGCACGATGTCACAGCCGCAGGACCGGTGCGCGACTATGACGATCAGATGGACTTACTGCACCGCGAGTTGTTCCACATTGTTCTTTCGCCGAACTGGCCGCACGGGGTGGAGTCGGCAATCGATGTCACCCTGCTGTCGCGGTTCTACGAAAGATTCGCCGATCACGCGGTGACAATCACCAAGAGGGTGATTCACATCGTGACCGGCGAACCATACGCGACCGTCAACATGGAGCCGTTGGTCAGCGTCGAGGGTGCTTAGCTGGCACTCGCCCTGGAGTCGGACTCAGCGCTGCCTGGGTCCTCGGGTTCTGGCTTGCCGACCGTGGTCTCGTCGCCGTCGCTCGGACTCGCCGACGCGGTCGCTCCGGTTTCCTCCGCCAGCGCTAGGAAGATCGCCTTGCGAGCAGCAACCAGCGTCTGCGTCGCCTGCTGAATGAGGTCTTGATCAGGTGATTGCGCAACCTGCCGGACAGCGCCCGTTAAGCGCTGCGCCTCATCTTGCAACATCTTGAGAGCAGGATTGGGTTCGGGCTTACGCCGTGCCCAGGGGGTTCCCCAGCCAGCGGCATCGTTAGCGACGAGCGCTGTGCCGGTCTCGGTCAAATGAAAGACTCTGCGCCCGTCTTCCTCTTCAGGCCGAACGAGGCCCTTGCGAGTAAGGTTCTTGAGCACCGGGTAGATCGATCCTGGCGACGCTTTCCAGTGGCCCCCGCTGCGTTCGGCGAGTTCGGTAAGAATCTCGTACCCGTGCCGGGGTTTTTCTGCCAGCAGTAGCAGGACGGCCGCCTTGACATCGCCGCGGCCGCGGCGCCCGCTCCTTGATCCGCGGGGTCGTTCTGGTTGCGGATGATCCCAATTCGGTGCGGAAGTGTCTGACCGATTGCGGCCCTGCGAATTGTCTTGCGGATCATTGTCCTTGGTGGACGCTTGGGCCCAGGCCTGCGAGTAGTCTTCGCGTCGGCCGCGGGGGCCTCGCTTGCGGCGGCGACTCTCGGTTGCTGTGGGCGTGGATAGGTCCGGCCAGATTGCGGTGTTTGGTATTGCGTGGTTCATCGTTTCTCCTGGTTTCTGAATGGTTGTGGCAGCGGGTTTTCTTCACACCGCACTGCTCGATTTCACGTAAGAAATCCTCCGAAAGACCACTACGTGCGGCTGCTTCGGTCGGCGGTGCCGGATCGGCTACCAAGCGCTAACGTACCTTACGCGATATGTTCACGATATATCGCTAAGTCGCCATGTGCAACCCCGAATCCCGGCAAGCTGAACAGGGAATGTTGTCGGGACCGGACCTGTTGCACCCCGTGAAGAGCGATATACCCTCTCCTGGGCCTGCCGCAGTGCGGCCGTCGGGGTGGTGGTGGGTTCGACCATGAGCCCAATCCAAATCCACTGAGTCCGCCCTCGGCTGGTCAACAGGGTGGCCCATTGGGTCCGGGAACGACGAAATGAAGTGGTAAGCGTGCAAATCGGTCAGCGCAGCGGCGAATTTCCGGGCCCCCGCGACGTGTCGCTCAACCGGGTTGCCATGGTCAGCATGCATACCTCGCCATTAGACGCCCCGGGCGTTGGCGATGCGGGCGGAATGAATGTCTACATCGCCGAAACAGCGGCGAAGCTCGCGAATACCGGGATCGCGGTGGACATCTTCACTAGAGCGCGTAACGAATCTGAACTCGGAGCCAGCCAGTTGACGGACGGGGTGTTGGTGCATGGGGTCCCAGCCGGACCAGTCGCCCCCGTGCCCAAGGAGGATCTACCGGGGCTGGTGGTGCCGTTCACCCGCGAACTGTTGACGTACCGGGATTTGCTGGGCGGTCCTGGTTTTGACGTGGTGCATGGCCATTACTGGCTCTCAGGTCTGGCGGGAACGATCGCCGCCCAGCGGTGGCGCGTTCCGCAGGTGTTGACCATGCACACGGCAGCGAAGGTCAAGAATCGGGAGATGGCCGGTCTCGCCCCGCGCGAACCGGCACTGCGGGTATTGGCCGAGCAAGACCTGGTGCACCGAGTTGACGCCCTGACGGCAAATACGGCGGCGGAGCGGCAGGATCTGGTTCGGGAATACCAAGCTGATCCGGGGAATGTCAGCGTGGTCACTCCTGGCGTAGATCTCGGGATGTTCCAGCCCGGCTCGCAAGCGGCCGCGCGGCAGCGTGTGGGTCTACCAGCGACCGCGCAAACATTGTTATTTGTGGGACGAGTGCAGCGACTCAAGGCGCCCGACCACCTGTTGCGCGTGGTCCACGAGATGTTGGGGCGGGATCCTGATCTGCGCAGGACTCTTCGGATCGTTATCTGTGGGGGATCGTCGGGGTCCGGTGAGGTGGATACGCAGTCACTGCGGCAGCTAGCCGAACAACTACAGCTAAGCGACCTGCTGGCTGTGGAGCCAGCCACATCACCGGAGAGGCTAGCTGATTGGTATCGAGCGGCGGACATCACGGTGGTGCCGTCCTACTCCGAGACTTTCGGACTCGTGGCGCTGGAGTCCTTGGCGGCCGGAACGCCGGTCGTTGCCAGCGATGTCGGCGGGCTGCGTACGGCCGTGGGTGTGGGCAACGGCGGCGTTTTGGTGCCAAGTCGGCACGTGTCCGAATGGGGCCAGATTTTGCGCGACCTTTTGGGCAACCCGCGTAAACGAAGTGAGTTGGCAGCAGCTGGGGTGGCGCACGCTCGGGGCTTCGACTGGGCCTACACGGCGTGGAATACCCTGGCGGTCTACCGAGGTGCCATGGAACGGGCCGCTAATGGCGCCGATCGACCGGCAGCGATGCCCGTGGAGGGACGATGAGCAACGATCAGTCACAGGCCCGCGCGGCACTGTCGCAATACTTAGCCTCCGAAGACCTGGAATTCGAGGAGCCCACGGCGAACTCGTTTGTGCTGCAACTCCCCGGGGAGCAGAAACTGCGCACCACGGTGTCACTGGTGCTCGGAGCGCACTCCATGACCGTAAACGCGTTTGTCGCCCGCCACCCGGATGAAAACCACGAGGAAGTCTTTCGATGGTTGCTGAAACGCAATCGGCGGTTATTTGGTGTGGCATACGCACTGGATCATCTCAACGATGTTTACCTCGTTGGTCGGTTGCCGCTGGACAGCGTCAACAGTGCGAATCTCGATCGACTTCTTGGAAGTGTCTTGTCCACCGCAGACGGCGACTTCAATACGATCTTGGAGATCGGGTTTGCTTCCTCGATTCGCGCGGAGTGGGAGTGGCGCCTGGAGCGTGGCGAGCCCACAGACAATCTGGCGGCCTTCGATTCTTTGCGACCGGAGCCCACGAATCCGGAGTGATTCGCTGGGCACCCTACCCGTGCCAGCGCTCACGCTCGCGTGAGGCAGGATAGAACTATGAGTGATCCGCTAAACCTAATCCTGTTGCGCCACGGCCAGAGCGAGTGGAACGCGAAGAACCTGTTCACCGGCTGGGTGGACGTGGATCTCACGGACAAGGGGTCCGCCGAGGCGATCCGCGGCGGCGAACTGCTGGTGGAGGCGGGGCTCCTGCCAGATGTCCTGCACACCTCCGTGCAGAAGCGAGCTATCCACACCGCAGAACTGGCCCTGACAGCGGCCAACCGCTCGTGGTTGCCTGTGCGGCGTAGCTGGCGTCTCAATGAGCGGCACTACGGCGCCTTGCAGGGTAAGAACAAGAAAGAAACTCTGGCTGAGTTTGGCGAAGAGCAGTTCATGTCTTGGCGCCGCTCCTACGACACTCCGCCGCCGCCCATCGCCCGGGACAGCCCCTATGCGCAGTTCGACGACCCGCGGTATGCGGACTTGGCCCCAGAACAACTCCCCGCCACCGAATGCCTGTCTGATGTGGTCGATCGCATGCTGCCGTACTGGTACGACGCGATTGTCCCGGACCTGCGAGCGCACGGCACGGTGCTGGTCACCGCCCACGGCAACTCGCTGCGGGCCCTGGTCAAGCACTTGGACCACATCAGCGACGCGGATATCGCGGAGCTCAATATCCCCACAGGAATTCCGTTGCACTATGTGTTGGATTCGGATCTGAGACCCATCCAGTCCGGTGGGACATACCTAGATCCCGCAGCGGCCGCCGAGGCCGCAGCGGCGGTTGCGGCGCAGGGACGCTGACCCGCCCGGTGGATGGGCTCTGATTCAGTAGAGCCGATGCCGATGCCGTTGCCATGGCACGATCGCGGTCGTTTCGGAATGCGACGGTAGTCTGTTTGTAACAGGTCTTGGTCCCGAGTTGATCGGATCAACGGTAGATTCGGGACTTGCCAGACCACACCACCCGGGTGTGCGTCGAGTGTTCAGATGAGGATGGTGTGCCATGCCCACTGGTGCAGTGCGCTGGTTCGATGCCGAAAAGGGATATGGATTCCTGACAACGGACGACGGCGAAGACGTCTTCGTGCACATCAAGGCGTTGCCGCAAGGAACAACGGACTTGCAGCAAGGACCCCGGGTCGACTTCAGCGTGGCAGAGGGGCGAAAAGGTAAGCAGGCCTTGTCCGTGACGGTCCAGGACGCACCGCCCTCTGTCGTGAAAGCCAATCGACGGCCAGCCGATCAGCTCGCCTCGATCTTAGAAGATCTCATTAAGACCTTGGACGATACGTCCAACCAACTGCGCAGCGGTCGCTACCCCGACGATGCGAGTGCCCGCAGAACAGCCTCCGTGCTACGTGCTGTTGCCAACGATTTGGACGTATAGCCGCAAGTTGGCGTGCAGCCCTAAGACTGAACGGGTGTGATGCGGAAAGACCAGATTCCTCGAATCTGGCCGTCGGTCCCAGCCACGATCTGCAAGGGGAGTCCCTCCGCGCCGGCACTGGGGAATGTGAATCGATAGTAAGTGGTGGTCAACGGGTTCGGGGTGATCGGCTGCGCTTGCCCCTCGGCGCCCTCAACCACGATATTCCAGCCGATTTCTGCGATTTCGGGGTCGACGCTGAAGCCGACAGTATTGCCGACAGCAGCCTCGAACAGCGTGGCGCCGTTGATTCCGTCGCCCTGCAATATTTCGGCGGCGCAATCTCCGGGGTCGAGCGCATCGGCCTCACCGGACCAGCAAACCGGGTCTGTGTTCATGCTGGTGGAGCCAGACCAGATCGTGACCGCCGGCTCAGGCTTGGTGCAACCGGTCAGCAGCAGTCCGGCCACTGCGGCGACGCCGAGCAGTCGTTTGGTGTACTTCTGCATGGTTTGCCTCCGGAGGTGCGTGCTTTGTCAAGGTTATCCAAGGCCAGTGTTGGGGCGAGGCAGCAGGTGTACTTGCCTATTCGGCCTCATACTCGAGGTTCGCGTTAGAGACCTCGTCCATCACGACGTCGACAACGCTGACGCCGCCGCCGACCGGTGGTGCGTCACTGTGCCCGCCACAGCCGTGATCGAACGCAACCACGTGGCCGTCAGAGGGTGACAGCGCATTGGAGCACACGCCGAACATCTGGCCAAGCGGTCCACCAATGGTGAGCATCCAGCCACACGAGGCACAGTCCGCCGGGGCGGAGCGCGCCATCGCGCTGTTTGGTCCAGCCTCGCCTCGGTGCCAACGGATCGCGGCCTCCGTTCGTCCTAGTGGGGAGGGGACACGTTTACGACCCAAGCCAGGTTCCCAACAGACTGGCTGCAGCGGGCCGGGATCCAGTTCGGCGGCGAGGTCGTCGGCTCCACTCCAGCCAGGCTGGAGGCGAGGATCGTCGTCCGCAGTGGGCACAACCGTGCCACTAGACAAGTCACCGGGCTTGATGCGTTCTGTCCACGGCACCCATTCCGGTGCGAGTAACGCTGATGTGGTGGGGGCCGGAGACACTTCTGAGACCGTGACACGTTGGGTGCCATGAGCCCGTGTGGTACTGACTTGCCACTGCCAACCGACGTAGCCAGCCATTGTGCAGTCGAATAGGTGGGTTGCCACCGTTTCTCCCTCGGGAATAACGCCGAGGTGCTCGCCGACCGCTGAGTCGCCGGCTTCAGCGATGGCGGCCGCGCGAGCGAGGTCTACCGCGGCCGCGCAGATTGGGTCTGCGCTGCCGTGTTCTAGCGTCGACAACTCCAGCGTGGTCGACTCCAGCTCGGTCTCGGCGTTGGTCTCAAGGGTGGTCACGCTAGTGATTCTGTCAGGGTCACTGCTGGATCACAAAGCCATCGGGATGACTCAGTTGTCGCCAGGGACCGCCACGAGGATGTGTTCTGCTAGCTCAGGAGAGACTTCTAGGTACTCGCCGGCGCTGCCCACCAGAATCTGGCCGTCCCGCCGCCGACACTTCACGGTGCCGCCTGGATGCAGGCCGACCCGTCTAAAGGAGGCGAGAAAGCCATCAACAGCTTGCGCGGTCTCATCGATCCGCACCACCTGCACGTGGGCCACCGTGTCGCTGGCCGCCTGACCCAAGGTGATCGTTGCTGGCAAGCGAGACGCCCGGCTGACATCTTGTGGACCCAATTCGGCCAACGCTGGGATCGGGTTGCCAAAGGGAGAAACGGTCGGATGGCCCAATAACTCGAGCAGTCGACGTTCCACCGTGTCACTGACCACATGCTCCCAACGGCAAGCCTCGGCATGCGCCTCATCCCAGGGCACCCCAATGACCTCCACT
>JAHZKU010000046.1 GCA_022600255.1 Actinomycetes bacterium
CCCAATCCGACGGCAACCGGCGGCGTTGCTCGGTTGCGCGCTGCTGGCGTGCAAGTTGAATCGGTGCAGTCCGAACAGGTGCTTGACTTGAATGCACACTGGACGTATGCCATGCAGAACGAGCGTCCGTACATCATCTGGAAGGTGGCCAGCACGCTGGATGGCCGAGTGGCGGCGCAGGACGGATCTTCTCGCTGGATTACAGGCCCGCAGGCACGGGAGCAGAGTCACGAACTACGTAGGGCTGTCGATGCGGTGATCGTTGGCACAGGGACAGTGTTCACCGATGACCCAACACTGACCGCCCGTTCTACGAGCGGGCCAGATCCAACAGCACAGCCGCTGCGTGTCGTGGTCGGCCACCGCGCGGTGCCAGCGTCGGCACGGGTCCGGCAAGCTGCCCCCCAAGACCGGTTTGTCCACCTCGCCACCCGCGATCTGGTGGCCGTCAACGAAGCGCTGTTGAGCAGGGACGTGCACTACGCCTTACTGGAGGGGGGACCGGAGTTGGCTGCTGCGTATGTACGGGCGGGTCTGCTCGCGGAGGTGAGGTGGTACGTCGCCCCTAAGCTGTTGGGGTCCGGCGTAGCGGCCGTGGCGGGAATCGGAATCGATACGATAGCGCAGGCCCCGGAATGGCAAGTGCTAGGGGCAACTCGCGTGGGCGAGGACGTCCGCATGGACCTACGGCCCGTAGGAATACCGGGCCAAGAGCGGAAGTGAAACATGTTCACAGGACTAGTAGAGGAAACGGGGCGCATCACCGCATTGGAGCGACTCAACGATGATGCCGCACGGATCACCGTTGCTGCCCACTCCGTCTTGGTCGACGTGGGCCTAGGTGACTCAATCGCTGTGAATGGGGTCTGCCTCACGGTGGCGGAGCGAGATGCGCGATCATTCACCGCTGATGTCATGGCCGAGACGCTCGCCAGCACCAGCTTGGGCCAGTTGGACTTGGACCGTCGGGTGAACTTGGAACGCGCTGCGACAGCCGACACTCGACTCGGGGGGCACCTCGTGCAGGGACACGTTGATGGTACGGCCGTCCTGACTTCCATCGCCGAAGCCGAACACTGGCGGGTCCTTCGCTTCGCGTTGCCGACCGGGCTGGCAAAGTACGTGGCACACAAGGGTTCAATCACAATCGACGGTGTATCGCTGACCGTCTCGGCGATCTCGCCGCCAGCCGGTGACGCGGCGCCTCCCGCGACAATTGTTGGTGCCGCACCCGGTGAGGGGCGACACTGGGTGGAGGTGTCACTGATTCCGGTGACGCAAGCTGAGACGACCTTGGGTGGCCTAACGGTCGGCGATCGCGTCAACGTAGAGGTCGACGTGATCGCCAAGTATGTGGCCCGATTGATGGAAGTAGGACAAGGATGATCCCCGCAGATCGCTTGCTGTCTGACCTTGCCAAAGAGGAGGCGAACGCCGAGCCAACCTCGGCACAGGCCGCGGCCATCGCCGAGGTGGCGCTGGATCCGGTAGAGGATGCTGTGGCGGCTATTGCCGCCGGTGCTGCGGTTGTGGTGGTCGACGACGCGGATCGCGAAAACGAGGGTGACCTGATTTTCGCGGCTGCGCGGGCCACTCCTGCGCTTACGGGCTTCATGATCCGACATACCTCTGGGGTCGTCTGCGTGCCACTTGAGGGTGCGACGCTGGATCGGCTCGATCTCCCTCCCATGACGGCTGTGAACGAGGACCGGAAACAAACCGCTTATGCAGTCAGCGTGGACGCGCGCGATGGTGTGACAACGGGAATCTCCAACGAGGATCGCGCCAAGACGATCAAAGTCTTAGCTGATAGCGCCACCGAACCTTATGAACTCACGCGGCCAGGGCACATCTTCCCACTGCGCGCGGTGGCTGGGGGCGTGCTGCAGCGGGCCGGTCACACCGAAGCTGCTGTGGACTTGGCACGTCTGGCGGGGTTCTCCCCGGCCGGGGCCATCTGTGAACTGGTCAACGACGACGGTTCCATGATGCGGGCCCCGGCTTGCCGCGAGTTTGCCGATGAGCACGGTCTGAAGATGATCTCGATTGCGGACCTGATCTCTTACGTACGGCGCCACGAATCCCACATCGAACGGGTTGTCGAGACGAGTATGCCCACACGGTTCGGCGAGTTCTCGGCCGTGGGCTATCGGTCCACAATCGACGGCATCGAGCACTTGGCGATTGTGGCTGGAGACATCGACGACGGGGAGGATGTGCTCGTTCGCGTGCACTCGGAATGCCTGACTGGAGATGTTATGGGTTCGCTGCGGTGTGACTGTGGGCCCCAGTTGCAGGCGGCCTTGTCAGCCATCGCGGACGAGGGACGCGGAGTCGTTCTGTATCTGCGGGGGCATGAAGGACGTGGCATCGGACTACTGCAGAAACTGAACGCCTACCAATTGCAGGATCACGGTCGTGACACGGTGGATGCCAACCTTGATTTGGGATTGCCAGCGGATGCCCGCGAATACGGTACGGGTGCCCAAATCTTGGCCGATCTTGGCGTGAAGTCGCTGCGGCTGCTGACTAACAATCCCGCCAAGCGCGCGGGAATGGAAGGGTATGGCATCACCATTTTGGATCGGATTCCATTGATCGTTGGCGTGACCCCCGAGAACAGTTCCTACCTAGCCACGAAGCGTGATCGCATGGGCCATGAGCTGCTGGTTAGTGTTCCCCTCGGCCAGATGGCAACAAACGCCGAGGATCTGCCCGAAAATCGACGCAGCGTTGGCCACGCGAGTGCGGCCGAGGCGGTCCGGGGAGGCGGCGCGCCCGCCGACACCAGGACTAGGTCTACGCCCGCAGAGTTTGATGACCGCGATAGCGCAGCAGATACCGAACCGTCGCCGAAAAAGGAGCAATCATGAGCGGAGCGGGTGCACCACAATCGCAGGGGCGAGCGCCGGGGCGACGAGTTGCGATCTTGGCCGCCTCATGGCACGAAGATGTCATGGATGGGCTGCTGGCCGGCGCTCGACGATCCGCCCAGGCTAGTGAGGCCGATGTGGCTGAGTTCCGAGTTCCAGGCGCTTTTGAGCTCCCGGTCGTGGCCAAGCGCGCCATCGCGGCCGGTTTTGAGGGGGTTGTGGCCCTAGGCGTCGTGATCCGGGGTGGGACACCCCACTTCGAGTACGTGAGCCAAGCCGTCACCAGCGGTCTCACCCAAGTCGCGGCCGAGACTGGCGTGCCGGTGGGTTTTGGTGTGCTGACATGTGACGACGAAGCTCAGGCGCTGGACCGAGCCGGTCTGCCAGGCAGCAGCGAGGATAAGGGCGCCGAAGCCTTCGACGCCGTCGTGTCCACTCTCACAACGCTGAATGAACTCAGTTACGGTCAGCGACCGTACCCTGGTTTTACACCCGCATAGATCAGGAGCTGTTGTGAAGACCTTCGAGGACCTCTTCGCTGAGCTGACCCAACGCAATCTTGCGCGCCCTAGCGGCTCACGTACGGTGGAACTCCTGGAGGCTGGCAATCATGCGATCGGGAAGAAGATCGTGGAAGAGGCCGCCGAAGTTTGGATGGCCGCCGAGCACGAAGGGGCGGAGCACACGGCGGAGGAAATCTCCCAGTTGCTCTACCACCTGCAAGTGTTGATGGTGGCAAACAATATCGACCTTGCGGACGTCTATCGACATCTGTAGCCCAGGCTGCGGGGGATAATCATGGTGAACAGAGGGACTTTGGAATGCTGAAGATCGCACTGCCCAACAAGGGGCAACTGGCCGAGCCAGCGCGCAGAATGCTGACTGAGGCGGGGTATCGCAAGAGCCGCAACGCTAGAGATCTTGTTGTCCGCGACGTGGAGAACGAGGTGGAGTTCTACCTCCTGCGACCCAAGGACATTGCCACCTATGTGGCCTCGGGTACGTTGGACGCCGGCATCACCGGTCGCGACATGCTGTTGGACTCTGGGGAGCAAGCCGACGAATTGCTGCAGCTGGGTTTTGCCCCCTCCCGGTTCTTTCTCGCCGCCCCAATGGGCAAGTACCATAGCCTGGCAGATTTTGCCGGAGCACGAGTAGCAACCTCCTACGCCAATCTGCTGGCGAGCCATTTTGCGCAGGCCGACGTGGCCGCCGAGGTGGTGCACCTCGATGGTGCGGTGGAAAACGCCGTAGCGCTAGGCGTAGCCGACGCGATCGCGGACGTGGTCGACACTGGCACTACCCTGCGGCTGGCGGGACTGGAAACGATTGGAGACCCCATCCTCTCCTCGGAGGCCGTGCTGATTCGCCGAGAGGGTGCGCCCACAGACCGGGAAGTTGTTCGTTTCGTGCGACGTCTCCAGGGAGTGCTGACCGCACGCGCTTACGTGTTGATGGACTACGACATCCCCTCGGATTTGGTTGCGGCCGCATGCGCGATCACGCCGGGCATCGAGTCACCCACCGTGTCGTCGCTACACGACACCGGATGGGCCGCCGTCCGGTCGGCGGTGCTGCAGTCCGAAGTTCACAAGGTGATGGATCAGCTGGCCGACATGGGTGGGCGCGGCATCTTGGTTACCCCGATATCGGCTTGCAGGTTGTGACGCGATGAGTGCTTGGATCGATGAAATGCCCCAGGAAACACCAAAAACGAGCAGGCCGGATTTGTCCGCCGTGCCGCCACTGCCGGATACCGCCAAGGTCGAAGGCCCTGGCCGGGTGGCGCGGCGCGGAGCCGGCTTGGCCTTGCTGGGGTTGACCAGCGCCAGCCGCTTCATGGCCGGCCACCCCGAGCCGCTCAGTTCAACAGCTCAAGAACTGCCCGCCCGCCCCAGCCTCGACGTGGCGCTGGGGCTAGTTGATGTGGGCCTTGAGGTGGCCGAGACCCTCAGCGACACCGTGTCTGCCATTCTGGGTCCGCTGATCGCCCGCACGGTAGATCCAGCGTTGGCCCCGGCGCGGGGGATGAGCCGCACGACTGTTGCGGCATTGGGTGCCATGACGCGGCCATTGGCCCGGCGCGGTTCCCGACTGCGCGCCGAGGCGGAGGCGGAAGCCATTGCCACAGTGAGTGCAGTGCTACCCGCCAGCATGGAAATTGTGCTGGACCAGGTCGATCTGACTGATCAGGCGATCGACCGTGTGGATATCGAACGGGTCATGACCGCAGCTTTTAATGATGTGGACATGGAAGGCCTCATGATTGACAACGTGGATCTGAGCCGGATCGTGCTGGCCAGTCTGAGTCAAGTGGATCTGACGGAAGTGGCCCTAAACGAGTTGGATCTAGAGCGGGTTGTGATGGCGACCCTAGACCAGGTCGACATCTTGAGCATCGCCCGTGACCAAGTCGATCCGGTCCGAGTGGCGGCCTACCTCCGCGATAATGTCGATCTGGCCGAGGTGTTGCGTACTGCCCCCAGCGATGCCGTGCGCGGGGTCTTTGACACGGTCGGCAAGATGGTGCCAGGCCGAAGCCAGCCGCTATCCTAACCCGATGACCTTCGTAGCGATCAACGTGATCCAAGTTCCGGCCGATAAAGCGTCCATTCTTGAGGAGCGCTTCTCGGCGCGGAAGGGCGCGGTGGACCAAGCCCCCGGTTTCCAGAGTTTCGAACTATTGCGGCCGGTCGCAGGCCAAGATGACTACCTAGTGATAACGCGCTGGGACCAGGAAGCAGACTTCGCAGCCTGGCAGGCCTCGGAATCTTTCGAACGCGGCCATCAGTCAGATCCCTCGGGGGCCGGCAAACAACGACCGGTCGCGAGTTCGGCAACCCTATGGACCTTCGCCGTGGTGCAGGAATCCGCCTGACCAGACAGTTCACCCCGTTCCTGCCGGAACTCTCAAGGGGCCCCGGAGTGGTCCCGCGCCCGGCCAGATGATGGGGGCAGACCATCGGCGGGCATCGGTTGGCTCCCTGCGTTGTCGCGCAACGGGATGCCGGGCGCTTGTAGCGTGGCTGACATGGCCCAGTACCACGCCAGGGTCGCTGGCCGGCAGTACACGTTTGCGTCGTTGGCGACGCTGTTGGCGAAAGCCACGCCAGCCCGGTCTGGCGATCAGCTAGCAGGGTTGAGTGCTGCGTCGGACGCCGAACGGGTAGCGGCGCAAATCGCCCTCAGCGAAGTCGGGCTAGCCGAAATTCTCGCTAATCCCGTGATCCCCTATGAATCCGATGAGGTCACGCGACTGATCGTCGATACACATCAGGCAGCGGCCTTCGCGCCCATCGCATCCATGACCGTCGGCGAGTTTCGAGACTTCCTGCTCGACTACGCCACGACCGGCGATGTCCTGAGGGATCTGGCAGGGGGAATCACGCCAGAAATGAGCGCTGCGGTTAGCAAACTGATGCGCAACCAAGACCTCATTGCGGTGGCGGCGAAGTGTCACGTCACGACGGCGTTTCGCAACACAATCGGCCAGCCCGGTCGGCTCTCGGCGCGGCTGCAACCCAATCACGCCACGGACGATCCGCTGGGGGTGGCTATCTCGGTGTTGGACGGGCTGCTATTCGGAATCGGTGACGCGGTGATCGGCATCAATCCCGCCACCGACGAGCTACCCAAGGTTGTTGAGTTACTCAAGATGCTCGATGACATCATCGCGAGGTATCAAATCCCCACGCAATCGTGTGTCCTGACCCATGTCACCAACAGCGTGGCCGCCATTGAGGCCGGGGCACCTGTTGACCTAGTGTTCCAATCCATCGCCGGCACCCAGGCCGCCAACCGCAGCTTCGGAATCGACCTAGCGTTGCTGGCCGAAGCGCAGCAGGCTGCGCAGTCGCTGCAACGGGGCACTGTGGGTGGCAACCTCATGTACTTCGAGACCGGCCAAGGGTCCTGCCTGTCTGCAGACGCCCACCAGGGCATCGACCAGCAAACCCTGGAGGCGCGCGCCTACGGTGTGGCGCGAGCATTTGATCCCTTGCTAGTCAACACAGTGGTGGGGTTCATCGGCCCCGAGTACCTGTTCAACGGCAAGCAGATTCGGCGAGCGGGGTTGGAAGACCATTTCTGCGGCAAACTGCTAGGTCTGCCGATGGGCTGCGACGTCTGTTACACCAACCACGCCGATGCCGACCAAAACGACTCCGACGATCTGTTGACGCTCTTAACCGCCGCCGGCTGTACTTTCTTCATGGGGGTGCCAGGTGCAGACGACGTGATGTTGGAGTACCAGTCGACCAGCTTTCATGACATCGCGTACGCACGAGAACTCTTCGGCTTGCAACCGGCGCCGGAGTTTGCCGCTTGGCTCCTGCAGCAGGGCATCATCGCTGATGATGGCCGACTGCAGGAGATTGCGGCGGGTCATCAGCTCCTAGAACTGCTGGGCGCGTGACCGGGATGCGGGCGAGTCGACCTTCGCACTTGGATCCGCAGTCCCTGGCTGCACATACGCATGCGCGGGTGGCACTAGGACGAGCCGGCAATGCGCTGCCGACACAGGCGTTGCTCCGCTTCCAAGCCGACCACGCCACGGCAAAACAAGCCGTGCAGACGCCCTTCGACGCAACTGGACTGCAACACGCGTGCGCGGCACTGGGTCTGCCATGGACGCCGGTGCAAACTGAAGCTCGCTCGCAGGATGAGTACCTCCACAACCCGCTGGCGGGCCGTGTGCTCACCGATTCCAGTCAGCGGGAGCTCCGCGATCTTCGCGACGAGGGGGCCCCGCCGGACATCGTTTTCGTTGTCAGTGGTGGATTGTCTCCGCAGGGCGTCAACGTTTCTGCGGGGGACTTGTTGGCCCTAGCGGTGGCGGGCTTGCGTGAATCTGGACTACGGGTAGGCCCTGTTGTTGTGGCTGATCGCGCCCGCGTCGGGGTGATCAACGGTATTGGCGAGGCACTTGGGGTAAGGAGTATTGCCATTCTGATCGGGGAGCGACCAGGGCTCACCGTGCCAGACAGCATGGGGGTCTATTTCGAATACCGGCCCCGAACCGGGCTGACGGACGCCGATCGCAACTGTATCTCCAACATTCATGCCGGGGGATTGTCCCTTCCGGCTGCGGCGCAACAGTTGCGGGCATTGATCGTGGCCGGCCTGGCGCAGCGGACCAGCGGGGTCGATCTCCAGCCTCCGGTCGTGGATAGGGCGGTTGCCAACGGCAACGTCTGAACTTTGTTGGCGGCTAGTTGCATTGGCCGGGTTTTAGTGCTAAAAATGGTTTATCACTAAAACGGTGATGCACTAGCGAAAAGCTTGAAGGAGTAAAAATGAAGCAATCAAAAGCAATGGGCTTCGCAGCCCTCGGCCTAGCGCTGGCTCTAGGTACGGCGGCATGTAGCTCATCTGATGATTCAGATGCGTCGGCATCCCCGTCGGCCACGGAGTCGGTTGCTGCTGTAACCGATACGATCCCCGAGGTTGCGGCGGCCGCCGGCGACTTCACCACATTGGTAGACGCTGTCGTTGCCGCTGGTCTAGACGAGACCCTGAGCACCGGTGAGTACACCGTGTTTGCGCCCACAGACAAGGCCTTCCAGCCGCTGGTGGATGATGGCACCGTAACGGCGCTGCTAGAGGATCCCGAAGGCCAGTTGACGCAGATTCTGCTGTACCACGTCGTGGAAGGCACCGTGACATCTGCAGACCTAGAAGATGGTCAGACCGTGACCACTGTGCAAGGCGAAGACCTCAAGGTGAAGGTCTCCGATGACGGCAAGGTGACGTTGACAGATGCCTCTGGCAACACTGTGAACGTCGTGACTGCGGACGTGGAAGCGTCCAATGGCGTGATCCACGCCATCGACGGGGTCCTGATCCCGACGAGCTAGTGCGTCGGCGAGGCGAACCTGCGGTGCTCGGGCGAGATACTGCAGGTTCGTCTTGACGCACTTGGGCATATGCCGGTGGCCTCGGTTGTATTCCGGTCGGGGCCACCAGGCCCGATTCCAGCCCTGAATCGGCAAATTTCGATGGAAAAGAACTCGACTCAAGAAAACTTCGGGAACAGAAGCCGCGAAGTTTGCAAAAGA
>JAHZKU010000047.1 GCA_022600255.1 Actinomycetes bacterium
ACACATCATCATACGCGAATATCGGTGTTGGCGTTTAGGCGCGATTGGTTAGGGAAGCACCCAAGTGACGCACCTGCTGGTGCGTCACTTGCGGAGTTTCTCGGTGGCGACCATCCCCCCTCCCTACTGGTCGCCCAGCCTGCGTCAAGGCACCGAGTCCCACGGTCGTCGGCCCGTTGGGCCGGCGACCGTTTCCGTCGTGGTCGGCCGCGCGCGGCCGACCTAGTGACACCGCCGCACGGGCTTAGGCGATCGTGACCTCATCACACAGGTAGACGTCCTGCACGGCATTGAGGATCTCCACACCGTCGGCCATCGGCTTCTGGAAAGCCTTCCGCCCCGTGATCAACCCGGTGCCGCCGGCGCGCTTGTTGATCACAGCCGTCCGCACCGCCTGCCCCAGATCGTTGTCACCCGACGCACCGCCGGAGTTGATTAAACCACTACGGCCCATGTAGCAGCCAGCAACCTGGTATCGAGTGAGATCGATGGGATGATCCGTGGTCAGCTCTGAGTAGACCAGCGGACTGGTCTTGCCAAACCCGATGGCCGGGTATCCGCCATTGTTCTCAGCCTGCTTCTGCTTGATGATGTCCGCTTGCAGCGTGACACCGAGGTGGTTGGCTTGATTCGTCAGATCCGCAGCCACCGCGTAGTCCACCCCGTCCTTCTTGAACGCTGAGTTGCGCAGGTAGCACCAAAGAATCGTGACCATCCCCAGCTCGTGCGCTTGGGCGAACGCTTTGGAGATGCCCACCAGTTGCTCTCGGGAACCCTCCGAGCCCCAGTAGATCGTGGCACCAACGCCAACACACCCCATATCGAAGGCTTGTTGCACCGACGCAAATTCGGTTTGCTCAAAGATGTTCGGATACGTGAGCAGTTCGTTGTGATTCAGCTTCAGGATGAAGGGAATCTTGTGGGCGTACTTGCGCGCCACCGAACCAAGCACCCCTAGTGTGGACGCCACAGCGTTGCAGCCGCCGTCCATAGCCAGTTTCACGATGTTTTCTGGGTCGAAATACGCGGGGTTGGGAGCGAACGAAGCGCCCGCCGAATGTTCGATGCCCTGGTCCACCGGCAAGATCGACATGTAGCCCGTCCCGCCAAGCCGACCATGGTTCAGCAACGCCTGATAATTCCGTAACACCGGCACGCTACGATCGGACTGGGACACCACCCGATCTACAAAATCCCCACCTGGCAGATAAAGCTGGTCCGCTGAGATCGTGGTGCACTCGTGGGTGAGCAGGTCGTCCGCTTCATCCCCGAGTTGCTGAGTAATCGTGTCAATCATGCTGGCTCCTTCTTCGATCCGTACTCCCTCATTTCCGAGCCTAGTAGTTTCGACGTATCGTTGGGCATGGCCATTCTCATATACACCGGATTGCGGCTACTGCTGCTGTTCGCGGTCCTTGGATTGTTCTTCGCGCTCGGCATGCGGGGGATCTTGTTGCTGGTCGCCGGGTTCGCCGTCAGCGCCGTGCTCAGCTACTTCCTGTTGACCGGACCCCGCGCGGCGCTGGCGACGAAGATGTCCGGATTCTTCGGCGGCATTAATGCCAAAATCGACGCGGCCACAACGGCTGAGGATGATGCCGCGACGCCCGAGGCCAAGCCCAGCAGCACAACAACCGCAGCGGATGTGGATCTTCGGGAGGATTCCGGCACAAAGTCGGACACCGCTGAGAAATAGGTCGCGCCTCGGTAGATTCGGGGCATGACCGCACAGACGCCCCTGGACACAGACGCGATCCAAGCTGCCTTGGATCGCGAAGACTACGAAACTGTCATCACACAGGTGCGGGCCGCGATTGCGGCCGACCCGGCTGGCGCGGTCACCGACCCGGTGATTGCCGACTGGATCGGGCGGCGATTTCGCAACATCTTCATCACTGAGTGTGAAGCCGATCCGGAGGCTCGCAAGCACTCCGAAGCCCCATTCCCGCTGAAGTTGGTGGACCCGCGAGATCAACGAGAGAAGATCGCCGGCAAGATGCTCCGAATCGTGAGTGACGCCGAGATTCATGCGGAAATGCCGCCGGCACACGCACCGCCACTCACCAACACCACCCTGCTTTTTGCACCTGGCCTCCTCACCGGCCTCCTGCCAAATCTGGCGTTTCAATCCGTCTGGCCCCAGATCGAGAACCGTTTCGGCCTGCGGGTTTTGGCCGCCGACAGCCATCCGATGCGGTCTACCGACGCTAACGTTGCGGATCTCGAAAACGCCATTGAACGTGGGATCGGCGTGGCCCCTGATCCGGAGGGCTCCCTGATCACTGAGGCCGATAACCCAACACCACCGGGTGACGTGTTGCTGATCGGCTACAGCAAGGGATCACCGGACATCCTGTCGCTGTTGGTGCAGCGCCCTGATCTGGCTCCCCGGATTCGGGGCATCATCGGGTGGGCCGGCGCCATCGGCGGTTCATATCTGGCCGACGACATTTACCAGCAACTGACGTCACTGAAGTTGCCCACATCCACCGGCGACCTCACCAAAGATGTCACCCGGGCCGTCATGAAGTTGGCCCCCATCACCCAGATTCGCAAGATCGATCGCCGGATTCCCGAATATGACATCGTTGGCGCGATTCGCTCGCTGACCACAACGGCGCGCGCAGAGTTCTTGGCTGAGCACAGGGATGAGATCGCTGCACTCGGGATTCCGATGTTCACGTTCACAGGCGCCACAACCGCGTTTGACGTTCCTTACTTTCAGTTCCGCGGCACGATGGAGTTGGCCCAGAAGGACCTGCACAACGACATGCAGCTGGTCCAAGCGCAGGCCCGATTCCCCGCCGAGATGGGAACCCAGGTCGCGATGTTGTGGGGCAATCACTGGGATCTGTCTTACGACGCATTCCCGTGGTACACCACGATGGGATCCACAAAACTCAAAGATCCGTTTGCGCGGCGGGCGGCGATGAGCAGCATCGTGCAACTGATGGCTGAGTTGGGCTTACTGGACTGACAAAAGCCTGCGACCGTTGCCCTTGGGTTCAGGTATAAGGGAGTCATGACCCCCGAAACTGCCACTCCAACTCCGCCGCAACTGACGCCAGGGCCCAGCGCGGTCAGCTACCACAGCAGAATCGCGGGCTGGTTCATCACGTTTGGGGCCTGCCTGGCCGCAGCCGCACTGGTCATCGAAATCCCCGGAATTCCGCTCCCCTGGGAAATCGGAGGCCTGCTGGCCGTCGTCAGCCTATTTGCGCTAACCCGTGGGATCAAGGCGCTAGGGCTCTACCATCGCGCCAATGAGCGGGAAGTCGCCGGAGGCTACACCACCGTAGCCGCACGCAAGACCATCCGTGCGAACAAGCAGCGTGTCAACACCGCGGATTTGTGGGTGCTCGCCCCAGACTCCGGAGCGGTGGTTCGTAAGCCAGCGGTCTCGACCAGCCAGTCACCGGGCCATCCACCTAGTCAGTGAGTAATCACTACCCATCTCACCCGCGAACGTTTAGCCTCCGACTTCAGACCCCGGAGTAAGAGTGCAGCCCGGGGAACAACAGGTTGACGCCGAAGTAGTTGAACACATAGGCGGCGAGTCCCACGATCGCCAGGATCGCAGCTTTGCGGCCCTTCCAACCGGCCGTGGTGCGCGCATGTAAATAGCCAGCGAAGATGACCCATGTGATGAATGCCCAGGTCTCTTTGGGATCCCAGCCCCAATAGCGGCCCCACGCACTCTCCGCCCAGATAGCGCCCGCCACCACGGCGAAGGTCCACAAAGGGAAGGCGAATGCGATCAACTTGTACGAGAGCCGGTCTAGGGTCTGAGCATCCGGCAAGCGCTGGCCAAACGAAACGACACCACGAGATATCGCCCCTTTGCCAGGTCGATCTGCCCGGTCCGAAATCAGATACAACGCGGCCAACGCCCCGGCGACCGTAAAGGCCCCCCCGCAGATGATCGCGGCCGACACATGGATAACCAGCCAGTAGGACTGCAGGGCCGGCACGAGTTGCGCAGCCTCGGTGTACAACACCGTGACGGCCAGCCCCAAAGTCAACAGCACCGCCGGGATAACAAACAGCCCGAGCCAGCGGACGTCCCGGAAGATTGACACCACCAAGTACACCCCGAGCACCGCGAGGGCGCTGGAGATTGAGAACTCGTACATGTTGCCCCACGGGGCCCGTTCGGCCCACACACCGCGCGTGGCAACCCCGGCAAACAGCAGCACGAAACCGAGCCACGACAACGCGATGGCGATATTGCCGGCACGCCGGCCTGGGGGCAGCCGATCCGAATCCGGTTCGGCGTGGGTGTCGCCAACGCCCGCGAATGCCGCTGGCACCTTGCTGCCGCGAGCGCCAGTGTCACCGCCAACCGCAGTGCGCTCGGCTCCGGCGTTGGCAAGCTCGGGGATCTCGGCTGAGTCAGTGGCGCGAAGATCGACCGTCCGGGTGCGCCGAGCCGAGAAGGCCGCCGCAAATCCGAACGTCGCAATAAACAGGACCAGCATGGACCCGTAGATCAGAAGGTTCGAGACCTCGGCTAAGGACTGTTGATCACTCACTGAATGCCACCTTTCGAAGTTGGCCTGTGGGATTGCGCAAGGTGCTCAGCAAGAGCGGAGACCTCTGGTTCCATGTCCTGGTTTTCACCGCGGGCGGCTCCTGCCACGATAACCGATTCCTCATCGGCGACGACCCAGATCCGACGCCGGCGAATGAAGAGACTCGCGGTCAGGCCTAGCAGCGCGACCCCAATCGCGATCAGGGCCCACAATCCGCCCGGGTCATGTGCCACCTTCACTGAAATCCAGCGATCATATCCGGCGAACTCCACGGACCCCGCATTGTCCGGCAATTCCCAGGTGTCCCCCACCCGCATCGACTCTAGGCCGATCTGTTGCATGTTCTCTGAATCTAGGGTGAAGATGCTTTGCGGCTCACCGGCGTCCAAGCCTAGGTCTCCGGTAAACGCCGACACGAACAGGCCGGGATCGTCCGGCGCTGGAAATGTGGAGATCGGACCCGTCTCTTCAAACACCGCCGCCGTCGGTAAGAACAGTCCGCGCAAACCCAGCTGCGGGGTGATGTCGGGAACCTTGACCACACCTGTGGAGGTGAACTCTGGGTCTCGGGGCAGGAAGACCACAGAGTCGTCAAAGCGCACTTGTCCCTCGGAATCCTTCACCACCACGCGGGGGGCATATCCGTGCCCGATCAAGAACACCTTGGTGCCATCAACTTCGACGGGTTCATTCACCCCAAGCTGCTGGGTGACCGGGGTCTCGCCAGGCACGGTGGTTGTGACCGTTGCGTCGAAGTTTAGTGGAGTTCCGCGTTGTGTCTCGGAGCGATCAAAATCCACCGCGAAGTCGTCCAGGTCTAGGGAGAACGCTGGGGCGGCCTCTAGGTCAGCAAAGCGACCCGCGGTGAACGTATCGTATTGAGAGACCGTGTTCGAGAACCCGTTGCCTTCGCGAATGACCACATTTCCATTCCAGCCGGCCAGAGCCCCCCAAGCGATCGCGATCAGCACCACCAGCAAGCCCAGGTGAAAGATCTCGTTCCCGGTTTCGCGACTGACACCCTTTTCGGCGCTCACCCAGCCATCACCGGACTTGACTCGCCACCGCCCCTTCTTGAGTCGATTGGCCACGGCCCCCAAGGCAGCATCGGGTTCAGCCGCCTCGATCTGCACGTGCTCAATTCGGCTCAAATTCTTGGGTGGTTCGGGCGGTCCCGCCCGCAGCGCCCGCCAGTGCAAGCGGGTCCGTGGCAGCACACAACCCACCAGCGATATGAAGAGCAGAAGGTAGATGGCCGAAAACCAGGCCGATCCGTACACGTCGAACATGGCCAAGGCATCCAGGACCGGGGCCAGGCTGGGGTTAGCCTCAAAATAGGCGTTGACGGCCAGTGGGTCAGACGTACGCTGCGGGAACAGACTGCCAGGAATCGCGGCCAGCGCGAGCAAGAGCAAGAGGATCAGGGCCGTCCGCATGGTGATGAGGCGGCGCCACGCCCAACGCCCCCAACCCAGCAGACTCAGCCCAGTCGGTGCCGGCGCTTGGGTATCCATCGGGTCCGCATGCGTGCGGAACTCGGTTGGCGACGAGACAGGGGCGTTCATCTAGATCGCCGCCGTAAACCCGGGGACCAAGCCTTGCAGCCATGCCACGATGTCGTTCCACCAGCCAGTCATCAGCAGCACTCCGATCATGACAAGCATGCCCCCACCAACCCGGGAGATCGCCAGCGTGTGGCGACGCGTCCAATCCAACGCCCCGGCCGCAGAGCGCAGACCCAGCGCAATGGCCACGAAGGGTAGACCCAGCCCAAGACAATAGAACAAAGACAGCAACGCCCCGCGCCCCGCGGAGGCTTCGGTGAAGGCCATCGTCTGCACGGCGGCCAGCGTTGGACCAATACAGGGCGTCCAACCCAAACCAAACAGCACGCCTAGGAGTGGCGCGCCCCACAGCCCAGGACTGGGCCGAGTGTGGTTGCGGCGATCCGCGTTCCACCACATCCGGTTGCTGATGCCGGGCAGGCCCAGATAGCCCAGACCCAACACGATCACCAGTGCGCCAAGGACGATGCCGATTGGCCGCTGATAAGTGAGCAGCCACGCGCCTAGCCCACCGAACAGCACGCCATACGAGACAAATACGAGGGAAAAGCCCAAGACAAACAGCAGGGAGCCGGCCAACACCCGGCTCCGCTGCGCTGGTTGCGGTACGGCAGCGGCCCCGTCTGGGCTGGGGCCGGTGGCTGATCCAGCCCCAGCGTCAGCGGCGGCACCTTGCCGGGCGCTGGCGGCGCTATCAGGACCGTCTGCAGGGACGCGCGGGGAGGCCGATGGCGGCTGGGTGCTGGTCTCGGTGGCTGAGATTACCCCGCGCTGGGCCGCATCAGCAGGCACCGCCGGGGCCGTTGTCAGGTCTACGGTGGCTGATGTCTCAGCAGCCAAGTTGCCTGCGGGAGTCGCGCCATTCTTGCCAGCGAGCTCGGCGCCGGTCAGGCCCGTCACGTAGGCCAGGTAGCCCGGGGCCAGCGGGAGCACACAAGGACTTAGGAACGAGACTAGACCGGCCAGAAACGCCAACGGGATGGCTAGCAGCAACGAGCCACCCGTAACCACCCCAGCAACGTCAACGGCCAGCAAATCCATCAGGCGGCCTCGCTACTCGCCACTGACTGTTCGGCCAACAGCGGTTCAATGAAGCCCCGCAGCGTGGATTCTGAGACCTCGCCCAGTGCCCTCCCCGCCACACGACCCTCCGCGTCGATCACGAGGGTGGAAGGAATGGCCTGCGGTGGCAAGGTGTCGCGGAAGAGCAGTTGCAGTGAGCCATTGTCGTCCATCAGGTGTGGGTACCCAAGGTCGAACCGTTCGGCAAAAGCGCGCGCGGAGGCTTCGGAGTCGCGGCTCACCAATCCCACGAACTGAACGTCAGCATCTTTGGTGTCGTCCCAGACTCTCCAGAGCGCCGGTGCCTCCGCTCGACACGGGGCACACCAAGACGCCCACACATTCAGCAGTACCACCTTGCCGGTGTGATCGGACAACGTGAAGGTGTCCCCTGTCAGGGTGTCGCCACTCAACGCTGGAGCGGATTGCCGTTCTTCTGGCGGCAGCAGCGTCAGCGTGCCGTCACCCTCGACATAACCCTGTGTGCCGACTTCTGCGTTTCCCTCACCCGTGGTGGTTTCGGCGCTGCAACCGGCCAGGAGCAAGGGCGTGAGTAACAAGATCGC
>JAHZKU010000048.1 GCA_022600255.1 Actinomycetes bacterium
GCATTGGTACTCCAGAACAGGACGATGCTGAGGACGTCGCGGCACTACACCGCGCTGAAACGCGTATTGAGGTTGCGATGCGGCAGCAAGGTCTCTGACCTTCCTGTCGCACCGAAACCGGCAAGTCCGCCGGTGCGATAGACATGCAGGCTGGTGCTGTACGAGCATCATGTGTTGGAGGGCGCCGGCAACAGCGGGAAATGGTGGGATTGCGTCATCCTGTATCGAGCCGACCTGTGGCGGGTTCTCGACGATGGGATCGAGTTGTACGACGGGTCTCGCGGCCTGACTTGCGCTGCCATGAGCAACGCCAAACGGGTGAGGAGTTGCCTGTCTACGGCATTCATCCGATCTGCTTCTCCGGGGAAGAAAACCATCTCAACGTGATGAAGTCTGCGTCCGATCACATGGTGGCCCGTCAGCAGTACCCGGATGCGCCGATTGTGTTCATGGGCGACTTCAATGCCCAAGATTTTGACCACTCCCAGTCGCTGCTGCGGCATAGATCGCGAGACGCTTACGGTCGCAACTGGGTTACCTCGACGCGCTTCGTCGATACGTTCCCGGCCGCAAACGGTCGGTTCGCCGACGCGCACGTTGGGGAATATCCGGGTGGACTACATCTACACCGAGAATCGGGGCGGAACCAAATTCCGGACCAACAGCGCCAGCATCGCCGCGATGCGCCGGGCGGCTCGGATCACTGGCCCATCATGGCTGACGTGACGCTGTAGCCGACTGTCCACCGGTCACCCCGCCGCCCGACAACTCCTGCGGCCAGCTAGCCCTGCCGCAGATAAGGGTGCCTTGGCGGCATCGGCCGAGGAGTTGGACAGCTACTGCCGTTCGCCGCCCGGCACCCACAGCACGTCTCCTTCGGGGTTGGCAACCCGCGCCAAGATAAAGAGCAGATCCGAGAGTCGGTTCAGGTAGTGAGCTGGCTCAACGTTGGTAGTTTCCGGGTCAGCCGAGATCGCGGCCCAGGTTGCGCGTTCCGCCCGCCGTGCGATCGTGCGAGCTTGGTGCAACAGCGCACTTCCAGCGGTACCACCTGGGAGGATGAAGGACCTTAGCGGCGCGAGTTGCTCGTTATAGTGGTCGCAATCATCTTCAAGTCCCTTCACATACTCCGGTTGCACGCGCAGGGGTGGGTGCTCTGGGTTCGGTGCCACCGGCGTGCACAAGTCCGCGCCCACATCGAACAACTCATTCTGGATTCGACTGAGCGTCGCTGTGAGATCGCTCGGCAACGATCCAAGCGCCAGCGCGACCCCGATCGCAGAGTTCGTCTCGTCCACGTCAGCGTAGGCGTTGAGTCGGGGGTCATTCTTGCTAGTGCGCGAGAAATCGCCCAACGCCGTGGTGCCGTCGTCGCCAGTGCGCGTGTAGATGCGGGTTAGGTTGACCATGCTTTGAGTAAACCCCAGCGCTGAGCAGTCACCAAACACTGGGCCATGTCAGGGCGGATTCGATTCGGATTCATGCTGCTTGTCCGCAGCCGGACTCCTAGACTGGAGCCACCGACACAATCTCCCAGGGAGCACACATGCCAACAGAGGTGAAACGCGAGGTCGCGGCCGTTGACGGGCTCTGGCTGCACATGGACACTCCCGAGAACCTGATGGTCATTGAGGGCATCATGATGTTCGACGACGCTCTGGACGTGGAACGCGCCATCGATGTCTTACGGGTGCGACTGCCGGAACGCTACCCGGTCTTCAAGCAGAAGCCGGTGGCCAGTAGAAATCCAGTGGGGGGTGACTACTGGGTCTCGGATCCGGACTTCGACATTCACGATCACATCGTTTTCGCAGACCTGGGTGCGGGCGGCGACGATGCTGATCTGCAAGAGTATGTCAGCGCACAGATGAGCAGGCCACTGGACAAGACACGACCGCTCTGGGAGGTCCACTTCATCTCGAACTATCTGAGAGGCACGGCGGTTCTCGCCAGATTCCATCACGCAATGGCCGATGGCACCGCCCTGGCCCGGGTGCTGCTCGAACTCACCGACGACAACCCAGACGATGACCTAGCCGAAGCTGAGAATCTGAAGGCACCCGGTGCGGTGAACGAAGGCCAGCGTCACAACCTGCTTGGGATCAGTCGCAGAGTAGACAGTCTCATCGGCGGCGAACCAGACGGAATGCGGCAACGCCTGCTTGGTCAGGTAGACAAGATCGATGAGGCGGCCGGGACGGCCAAGGATTCTTTGGCTCACAAGGCAATGAGTGGGGCGCACTCTGTGGAGAAACTGGCCAGTTTCGATACGGTGACCGACGTGTGGTCAGTCGCCAAACTGGCACCAACGCTGGTCGACAAACTCTTTGTCACCAAGTTGCCCGCTAGTCCCGTTCGTGGAAAGGCTGGGGTTCGCAAAGCCGCGGTATGGAGTAAGGCCCTAGACCTCAACACGATCAAGGCTGTCAGCAAGGCCCACGGTGCGACGGTGAATGACGTCATGATCGCCGCGCTGGCGGGGGCAATCCGGGCTTACACGCTTGACCACGGTGGCGAACCCACGGACATGTCCACAATGGTCCCGGTCAATCTGCGACCGCTGGATCGGCCATTGCCAAGGGAGCTCGGGAACAAGTTTGCCTTGGTTGTCCTCAAGTTGCCGATCTCTGGTGAGAGCCCCGAAGAGCGTCTCGCCTTGACCAAGGCTGGCATGGACAAGATCAAAGGCAGCGCTGAGGCGATGGTGACGTTTGGGATTATTGAAGGCTTAGGGTCTTTCAATGCCGCGATGACGCAAAACCTGGTTGGATTCTTCTCCAGCAAGGGAATTGGCGTGACAACCAACGTCATTGGCCCGATGCAGCCGCGGTATTTCGCGGGGACCCGGGTTCAGAGTGTGCTGGGGTGGGCTCCCAGTGCCGGTGACCAAACAATCAACGAGTGCATCTTCTCTTGTGACGGCAAGATTCGGGTCGGCTTCAAGGTTGACTACGACACCGTGCCCGATGCGCAACGGCTAGTGGATGCCTTTGATGACGAGCTGAAAGCGCTCGCGGCCAGCGCGATCTAGTGGCTGCATGACTCGCAAGGACCCGCTGCTCTTGCGCCCCGCGGCACTCTTCGCAAGCGAACAGTTGAGGCTTGGATTCAGGCGCTGGCGACCGGTACCAACGTGGCCGTTGGCTCGGGTGTGGTCGGCTTGGGGGTGCGGACCGGTAGCCGAATCTGCCCCGAACGACCCGGGGCGATCGCCCATTGCGGCGCTTCAAATAGGAATCGTAGGTTGCTGGCCATCGCGACGCGGTAGAGAACCAGGGCCGCCGCAACCACTAGGGCGGGAGCGACGATCGGATATAGTGCCTGGGCTGCCCAGCCATCCAAAACGGTTGACCCGGATTCGGCTAGCCAGACCTTGGTCAGGAAGATCAATGGGAACTGCAGCACAAAAATCGGCAGCGTTCTCGCTCCGACGTAGTGGGCGAATCGACGAGGGTGCTCGTACCTGGCTATCAAACTGGCGGCCATGATTCCCGTGGCAATCCACAGGAGACACAACAGGAAAAACTGATTCCCCCAGGTGTCTGGGTTGTTGAACCGGATCAAGCTGAGTAGCACCCCAGCCCCACCGAGCAACGCCACGAGCGGCCAGCGAGCTGCGCGTCCAAGGTCCAGTAGTGCCTGTTTGTGGTAAGCGCCGATCAGGAAGAAGACCAGATTCAGCGCGATTGCGTGGAGCATCCCAGGGGAGTGGAAAGGCCCGATCACATTTTCGAAGAACGCCTGGGTTTCCGGTCGCAGGATGTTGGGGACGGCCGCTAGGCCCAGCACGAGCCACACCGGCACGTTTCGGGCGGCCTTGGCCACCACAAAGAAGACAACGAGGGCTAAGAGATACCAGTAACCGTCCGCAGGGAACAGCAGCCCAGTCAGCACTGTGCCAGGACTCATCGTCAATCCGGTCAGGGGGAGCGTGAGCAGCATGGTTCCCGCCAAGATCAATGACCAGAGCACGTAGAGGTACATGGTGCCCAGGGTGCGCTTGCGGCTTGTGCCCCACCCGCGGTTGATGGCACCGGCGGCCAGCATCCCCGAGACCAGGAAAAATGTGGGCATCCGGAAGGGCTCTAGCACGGTGATGAAGGCGTGCCAGAAACCAGTCACCTCACTACCGGTCACCTCTAGCATGCTCAGCACGAAGTGCATCTGAACCACAAGGATGACGCTGGTGGCTTTGATCAAGTCAATCCAGTCACTGCGATCAGTCGCTGCTTTCGGCGGGTAAGCAACCCCCGAATCGGTCTTCCGGGCCGCGCCCATCCGGGCGACTGCAACGGATTCATCGTTGCTCGCCCACGTGGGACTGGATATTGACACGAGTAGTGAATTCCCCCTGAAGCGCAAGATCAAACCCCGCGATCCTATTGGGACAATGCAGGCGTAGGTGATTAATGCCACGAACTTCCCATGTTGCGTTTCCATCTCAATTCGAATGGGCAAATCAGACGCTATGCCCGCCTACACGAATCTGCCCGGAATGGGTCGTACCATTCCAGAGGTGGAGGCTTTTCTAATTCGTGGAGGACACCCGCTGGTCGGCGAGGTGTCGGTAGCGGGCGCCAAAAACTCTGTGTTGAAGCTGATGGCGGTCGCGCTGTTGGCAGAAGGCCGAACCACGATCACAGGCGTGCCCGATATCCTCGACGTTGCCATCATGGGCAAACTTGTGACCCGGTTAGGTTGCGAGGTGGCCTGGGACAAAGCGGCCCAGACGCTAACCATCGATGTCCCCGCTGAGTTAGAGCAGCGCGCCGACTATGACTTGGTGCGGCAGATGCGGGCGTCAATCTCGGTGCTGGGTCCCCTGATCGCCCGTTTGGGTGTGGCTGACATTGCGCTGCCCGGGGGAGACGCAATCGGATCCCGTGGCCTGGATATGCACATGGCTGGTCTCGAGCGGATGGGCGCCAAAGTCACCAGCGAACATGGGTATCTGCTGGCGAGTGCCCCGGAGCGGTTGTCCGGGGCAACGATCTGGCTGGACTTCCCTAGTGTGGGAGCCACCGAAACGCTCATGATGGCCGCCGTGATGGCGCAAGGCATCACGGTCATCGACAACGCCGCTCGGGAACCCGAGATCGTCGACATCACGGAGATGCTGGTCAAGATGGGTGCCCAGATCGATGGCGTAGGCACCTCCACCCTGACGATTGAGGGTGTCGATCAACTGCATCCGACAACGCACGACACTGTCCCTGACCGCATCGTGGCGGGTACTTGGGCTGTTGGCGCTGCAATGACGCAAGGTGATGTCACGGTCAAACACGCCCGGATGAACCATCTGGCCATCGCCTTGGACAAACTCACCGAGGCCGGGGCGAGTGTGTCTGAAGTTGATGATGGCTTCCGAGTTGTCATGGATGAGCGGCCGAAGTCCGTGGACATCGTCACGCTCCCATACCCAGGATTCGCCACTGATCTACAACCGCAATTTATCGCGATGAATGCGGTAGCTGATGGTTTGTCCATGGTTACCGAGAATCTGTTCGAGGCGCGCTTCAAGTTTGTCAATGAGTTGATCCGGTTAGGCGCCGATATTCGCACAGAGGGTCATCACGCCGTCATTACGGGCCGACCCACGTTGTCTGGGGCGCCAGTGGAGGCCCACGACATTCGCGCGGGTGCCAGCCTCGTCTTGGCTGGCCTGGTTGCGCAGGGGGACACGGTTGTCAGCAAGGTGCACCATATCGATCGGGGTTATTCCGGCTTCGTATCCGACCTCACCGGTCTCGGTGCGCAGATTGAACGTCTTGCGCCGGCGGAGATGCCCGCCCAGCGTTAGTCGACGTGTTGATCGAACAGGATGGTATTGCCATCCGGGTCGGTGATCATGAAACTGGCCGGGCCACTCGGGGTTTCCTGCGTGGTATCGGCCGTAACGGGCAAGCCAGCTTGGGTCGCATCTTCCCGCAACTGCCGCACGTCGGTGAAGTCAGCGGCTGCTTCGCCGGCTCCTTGCCAACCCGGGTTGAAGGTGAGGATGTTCTGCTCGAACATGCCATGGAATAGGCCAATCACGGTGGTGCCGTTCAGCAAGATGGTCCAAGTCTGCCCATCACCGCCAACCATGGCGAAGCCAAGCTTGCCATAGAACTCCCGAGAGGCGGCCATGTCTTGGACCACCAGACTGACGGAGAACGCACCTAGTTGCATAGGCCAAACCTACAACGCGCTATTCTGCAAGGGCACTCGGGGAGTCTGGGCCACACCGGACTGAGAAGGCGATCGACCAGCGTCTGGTCGTAGACGGTTTCGCCGACCCGTCACCTGATCTGGATCATGCCAGCGGAGGAATCGTGTCCCCTTATCGACGCAAACTGTCCAATTTCGTAGCGACCCCCGACGCTAGGCTCGGTCTGTTGGCAAGAGCCCTAGGTGTGTTGTGTGCTGCTGGCCTGGTGTTGACCGCGTGTGCGGCCACGCCGGATGCTGACGAGTCGCCGGCGGCGCTGACCTCCGGTGACACGGTCCGACTGCTGACGTATGACTCCTACGCCATTTCTGAGAAGACCCTGGCGGACTTCACCAAGGAAACTGGCCAAGAAGTGGAGATCGTTAAAGCGGGCGATGCGGGCGCGATGGTGAATCGAGCCTTGCTGTCTGTGGATAATCCGGAGGGTGACGTGCTCTTTGGGATTGACAACAACCTCAGTTCACGTGGCATCGATGGTGACCTGTTCGTGGAGTACCAGGCGGCCGGGATCGAAGAGGTCCCGGCCGATCTCCGCGAAGCTACAGACGACCGCCTCACCCCCATCGACACCGGGGATGTGTGTATCAACACCGATACGGCCTACTTCGACAAGAACGACTTGGCGCCGCCGCAGACGTTGCAGGATCTAACCAAGTCGGAGTACCGAGATTTGCTCGTGGTGCAAAACCCAGGGTCTTCCACACCCGGACTCGCGTTCTTGCTGGCCACGGTGGCTGAGTTCGGCCCAGACGGGTTCGCTAGTTACTGGGAAAGCCTGCGGGACAACGGCGTGCGGGTGGAGGAGAGTTGGAGTTCGGCCTACGAACAACAGTTCTCCGGTAGTTCAGGGGGTGGCAACCGGCCCATTGTGGTTTCGTACGCATCCTCGCCAGCGGCCGAGGTGATTTTCGCCGCGGAAGCCCCGAAGTCGGCCCCCACCGCGGCGTCCTTGGACACCTGCTACCGGCAGATTGAGTATGCGGGCGTACTCGCGAACAGCCCAAATGAAACCGGGGCCCGGCAGTTTGTAGATTTCATGCTGACGAACACGTATCAGGAAGACATCCCTGGGAATAACTTCGTCTATCCGGTCCTGCCCGGCGCAACGCTGCCGCCAGAATTCGACGAGTACGCTCCGCAGCCCAGCGACCCGATGTCGTTGCCGGCACCGGAAGTGGCCCTGAATCGGGAGACCTGGGTATCGGAATGGTCCAGTGTGATGCAGGGCTGACATGATTGTGCACCGCAAGCAGTGGCCGCGCGCTGCGCTGTGGTTGATACCGGCGGTCTTCTTTTCGGTCTTCTTCGTCTATCCGACGGCTCACCTGATCGTGGTGGCCTTGCAGGGTGAGAGTGGTTGGCAGCTTGGCGCGTTCTGGGCCGCCCTGACGGACGCCGGCATGCTCTCGGTGGCTTGGTTCACCATATGGCAAGCGGCCGTCTCGACGTTGCTGACGCTCCTAGTGGCCCTGCCCGGGGCGTGGGTGCTGGCAAAGTACCAGTTCCGAGGACGTGGGCTCGTGGAGGCCTTGTCGGTGGTGGCGTTTGTGATGCCATCAGTTGTGGTCGCGACTGCAGTGAGTGTGACGTTGGCTCCCGATGGTCCGTTGGGTTGGCTACTCCCAGAAGATGCGAATCGAGGGCTGGGCGCGATCTTTTTTGCCCACATCTACTTCAATGTGGCCGTGGTGCTGCGGGTGGTAAGCACCTATTGGCGACAGTTGGATCCGCAACAGGAGCAGGCGGCGGCCACGTTGGGGGCCAATCCTTTGCAGGTGTTTACATCGGTAACGCTGCGACGACTTTGGCCCGCGATTCTGGCATCCGGCGCGATTGTCTACCTCTTTACCTTCACCTCGTTTGGCATCATTCTGTTGCTCGGGAAGTATTCCCAGGCAACGATTGAGGTGGAGATTCAGCGACAGGTCCTGTTTCTGTTTGATCTCCCGGTTGCGGCCGCCCTTTCCGTGGTGCAGATTGTGTTTGTTGTACTGCTCTTGTGGTGGCAGGCCCGCCTCAGTGACCGGTTAACCAGCCAACAGGACTTGGCGGTCACCGATTCCTTGCCCCGCCCCACGACGGGGCGCAGTCGCATCGTGGTCGCGGCATTCCTTCTTGGCGCTACGGCGCTGTTTGCAGGTCCGGTGCTGTTGGTCATTCAGCGCGCGTTCACGACTGGCAGCAACTACGGACTACAAAACTTCGCAGCCCTGAACGAGAGTCGGCGCGGTTCCACGTTGTTCGTCTCCCCGGTCATCGCAGTCGGAAACTCACTGATGTTTGCGCTGATGGCCACCATTCTGGCTGTTTTGATCGGCGGCATGGTGGCTTGGAGCTTGTCGACTCGCCCCGGGTCTGCTCGAGAGAGCCTGTGGCTGTTGCCCTTGGGGGTGTCGGCGGTGACCCTGGGTTTCGGCATGCTGATCTCCTTCGATTCTGCTCCCCTGAATCTGCGGGGAACCCCATTCTTGGTCCCGATCGCACAAGCGCTGGTTGCGATTCCTTTCGTCATCCGGGCGCTTCTGCCCGTCCTACGTTCCATCCGGGGCGAGTTGCGCGAGGCCGCTGCGACACTGGGGGCGACGCCTTGGCAGATCGTTCGGTTCGTCGACTGGCCTATTGCGTCCCGCGCTCTGTGGGTCGCCGTAGGATTCTCGTTCGCGATCTCGCTGGGCGAGTTTGGTGCCACCCTGTTTGTGGCACCCACCAACAACCCAACGGTTCCGATCGCCATCTACCGGTTTCTGGGAACGCCGGGAGAGACCAACCAAGGCCAGGCGATGGCGCTGGCCAGCATTTTGATCGTCATGACGGCCGCCGTGGTGCTGGTGACGAATCGTTTTCGAACTCCAGGGGGCCGCTATGTCTGAAGTGCGGCTATCGGGTCTCTCCGTCGCCTATGGCTCGAAAACGGCTGTGGCAGATGTCAGCCTCCAACTGGCTACCGGCACAGCGCTCGCGCTGCTGGGCCCGAGCGGCAGTGGGAAGTCCAGCCTGTTGCGCGCCGTTGCCGGTCTGGTACCGGCAAGTGCCGGCTCGGTATGGCTAGGGGGTAAGGATCAAGCGGACGTCCCTACCCATCGTCGACATGTGGGACTGATGTTCCAGGGCCACGCTCTGTTCCCCCACCTGAACGTGGCCGAGAACGTGGCCTTCGGGCTGCGTATGGGGAAGACGCCAAGGCCGGAGCGCACCCGTCTTGTTGATCGAATGCTCGCGCTAGTCGGCTTGGCCGATCGGGCGGGGGCTGCGGTTTCGGATCTGTCTGGTGGGGAACAACAGCGGGTGGCCCTGGCCCGAACGCTCGCTCCCCGACCGCAGGTGGTGTTGCTGGATGAGCCGTTGGGATCACTCGACCGCGCCCTTCGGGTAGAACTGCTGAGCACAATGAAACGGGCTTTCCAAGAGACGGGGGCCACCGTCATCCTGGTGACTCACGACCAGTCAGAGGCCTTCGCGCTCGGTGGCCAGATCGGAATTATGCGTGCTGGGGAGTTGGTCCAAATGGGTGGGCAGGCCGACATATGGGCGCAGCCTGGCGACGCTTGGGTAGCGCAGTTTCTAGGTCAGCACAACGTGCTGGCCAGGCAGTCGCTACCAGCCGGCCTGCTTGATCATGGGCGCGCCGGTCATGAGTTGGGTGATTATGTCGTGCTGCGGCCTGAGAAGCTTAGGCTGGAACGAATGGAGTCCGAAGCGGTGCGATCGGATCAAGACTGGCGGTTGCCAGGAAGGGTCATTGCCACCGAGTTCCGGGCAGGCGTGACCAGCGTGCACGTCGCAGTTCAGGACGCCCAGATCAGTACCCCAATAGCGGTCTTCGTCTTGGTTGATCCCCCCGGTGCTGGCGAGCGGGTCAGCGTGGTTGTCCCGACCAACGCGATCGTCGGACTAGGCTAGCTAGGCGTACCGAAACGACCGGACTAACGTCAGGACGTGGGACTGGCTGTTGGGCACAGGGGTCTGCGCAATATCATGAGGAATACGCCGAGTCCACCTAGTCTCCTGTGCCACAGATCGCATTGGTCATCGGGCGGGGACAAGCGCGCACGCCGGCGGCCGACGAAGCATCGTTTGACCGTGTGTGGTCGAGGTGAATATCCGTAGTGGAAACAGGGAGAACAATGTCAAGCAAGATCGCCATCATTGGAGCCGGGCTGATGGGCGCCGGTATCGCTCAAGTGGCGGCGGTAGCCGGCTATGACGTCGTGCTGCGCGACCTGTCAGACGACGCCATCGCGCGCGGAACCGGTGGTATCGAGAAGTCGCTATCGCGTTTCGTCGCCAAGAACCTGATCACCCAGGAGCAGGCGGACGCCGCGTTGGCGCGGATCGCAACCACCACATCCCTGGAGGATGCTGTCCGCGACGCTGACATTGTCGTTGAAGCGGTTTTTGAGGATCTCGATATCAAGTCCGAACTCTTCGCCGCCATCGCCGCCGCCGCACCGGCCGAAGCCATTCTGGCGAGTAATACCTCGGCTATCCCCATTACCCAGATCGCCGCAGCCACGGATCGTCCCGAGCAGGTGGTTGGCATGCACTTCTTCTCGCCGGTGCCGATGATGGCGTTGTGCGAACTGGTGCGTGGCTACAAGACGAGCGATGAAACGCTCGCCCGCGCGCGTGAGTTTGCCGAGAGCATTGGCAAGACCTGTGTGGTGGTCAACCGGGACGTGGCCGGTTTTGTCACGACCCGCCTGATCTGTGCCCTGAGCGTCGAGGCCGCCAAACTCGTCGAGTCTGGGGTAGCTAGTGCGGAAGATGTGGACGTTGCGTGTCGCTTGGGCTTCGGTCACGCGATGGGTCCGTTGCAGACTGCAGATCTGACCGGGGTCGACATTTTGACCAAGGCCTCTCAGAATATCTACCGCGACACCCAAGACGAGAAGTTCAACCCCCCAGAACTGCTGCAGCGCATGGTGGTGGCAGGTGACCTAGGTCGCAAGAGTGGCCAAGGCTTCTACGACTACTCGTAGGTGTCGCGTCGGGTCTTTGTCGGGGCGGTAGTGCTAATCCGCAGCTGACTCTGGAGTTGTCGCAGGCGCTGGGTTGGGCGCTTCGGGCGCGGGTGCAGCGCCGGATCCCGGGCTGCCATGGCCAGCGCCGGTGTCGGCGTCTTTTTTGTCGTCCTTGCCGTTGTTGCTTGAGTCCTTGGACTTCTTGCTGTCGCCATCGGTGCCTGGGTTTGACCCGCCCACCCAGTCGTCCCTGTTGAACTCTTTGCCGATCCCGGGCGCCACGTTGGGTCCATTCATGGTGATGTGAACGTGATCCATGTGGTTGCTGGTGCAATCGCCCCGCTCACTCACCATGCGCCATTGCGAAACTGGTTTGGGCTCTTCGAACGTGGCGTTCCAGATTCGGTGTTGCCACATCATGTACTGCACGTTGAAGCGCTTCGCGTTCTTCATGTAGAACTCGGCGACCTGGTTGCCCAATCCGACATTGGCCGCGTCCGCTGAGCAACCGGCGGGCATCATGACATCGACCGCGCGACCCGATACATGGTCGGGGTAGGGGCCGATCGGCACAGCCACCCACCCGTAGATCGTGGTGAACTGCGGCCAGATCAGCGCTGTGCAGCGGCCGACCTGCAGCGCGTCGGGCTGCATATGGGCTTCGCTGAACACACCTGGACTGGGCGGACAAACCGCAGGGCTGGGCAGGGTGCCGCCAGCAGGCAACGTGATGGTCAGGGCCGGATCCGCGCCGCACTGCCGCTTCTTGCCTTTCGCGACTGGAACGTTGTTTGCCTTCTTATTGCGCAGCGACTGCCGGCCGACTTTGTAGACCCGCTTCGCTGGAACGGGGACGGCATTCACTGCGCCGGTAGCCGCGTCGCCAGCCAACATGATGTCTGATCCCATCGCGATCCCAACGTGATTGACACCCGCTCCCTTGTCGGCCAGGAACACCAAGTCGCCCAACTGCTGATCTGCGTTGGCCAGCAGCCGGGTCTCTTGGGCAATCCCAGCCGCCCCGCCGCTGGGGGAGGGGCGTTCCGCCCGTCGTTGGTCAGCAGGGCCTTGCGGCACGTTCCAGGCACGGTCAACTAGAGCTGAGCAATCCATTTTCTTGGCGGTGTTCGCGCGCCATTTGTAGGCAGTGCCAAGTTTGGAGACCGAGTAGGTAACAGACGCGATGGTACGTTCGGGTAGGACCACAATGGATTCGCCATCCCGCTTGGCGAAGGCTACCCCGGGGCGTCCCTTCTTGATCTCAAGCCCGTCCGGCAGTTGCTTCTTGCGTAGTTGCTCAACGGTCACCGGCGGAACCCGCAGTTTGGCCAGTTTGCCCAAGTAGTCGGCCCAAGCGATGGCCGCATCACTGTTGCGCTTGATCTGGGCCGGATCTGTGTAGCCGCCTCGGCCGGACAGGTGGCCGGCCCAATCCTGGGCGGCGTCGGCGAGCTTCTGCCGCAACCCACCCACCTGATCGTCGACAGCTGCCAGACTCGCCTCCGCAGCCTTAAGCGCAGCATCTGAGGCAACCTTGGATTCTTCGGTGCGGCTCAGTAGGTCCACTGCATCTCGGAACTGATCGTCCTTGTGGCCGCCGACACGGGCAATGGTTTCGGCTTGTCGCACGAGATCGCCGGGCTCCTGGGTGTCTATCAATGACGCGATCATCATGAGTTCGTTAGGGCCGTTCATGTAAATCGACCGTAAATAGTGGCCCACGATCCGACGCGACTCTGCAACGCGGTCCTTGTCTCGATCGAGTTTGGCTTTGACCTTCTCGGCCGCAGCCTCCGCGGCCTCGTACCGTTCTTTCGCGGCAGTTTGTACAGCGTTGATATCACCCAGATCAGTCTGAATCTGGGTCGTGGAGTTCAAGAAGTCCTGCTCGATTTGGTAGTCGTCTTCGCTAAGCGTCTCATCGCTATTGCCAGCCGCGTCGTCGGTCTGGGCATAGCTAGGTGCCGACACGGCGGTCAGCAGGACGAGGGCCGCAACTGCAGCCGAAATGAGACGAGGCATTGGACTTAACATTAATCGCGAAACGGGAGAAACGCCCAGGGAATATGTGGACTAAAGGGGTCAACCTGTACGTATGGTCCGTTAGGTCCGTTTCGGGTCCGCCCGTTGTCTCCCAATGACCCTGCGGCCCAGGTGCTGCAGCAAGAATCACGGATCGGGCCGGGTGGAAATGGGGCTGCCGGGGCAATCCGAGGTGAGCCAGATACCGCCACGGTATGTGAAGTGTCACTCAGTGCCAGCCCGTGGCGGTAATGACACCGGAAGGATGGGATTATTGTCATAACAAATCGCTCCGAGGGGAGCGCGATTTCGGAGGTAGCACTCAATGTCGGATGCCGCACGCCCAGCCAAAGACCGCCCGTGGATGATCCGCACGTACGCCGGTCACTCATCGGCCACCGAATCGAACGCGCTGTTTCGTAAGAACCTGGCCAAAGGACAAACCGGTCTGTCTGTCGCTTTTGACCTCCCGACCCAAACGGGCTATGACCCGGATGACGAACTGGCGCGTGGCGAGGTTGGCAAGGTCGGGGTGCCGGTGTCCCACATCGGAGACATGCGTCAACTCTTTGATCAGATCCCGCTGGACAAAATGAACACCTCCATGACCATCAACGCCACGGCGATGTGGCTGCTGAGTCTGTACCAAGCGGTGGCCGAAGAACAGGGCGCCGACGCGAACGACCTAGGCGGCACGACCCAGAACGACATCATCAAGGAGTACCTGTCTCGGGGCACCTACGCCTTTCCACCCGGACCCAGTTTGCGGCTCATCACGGACATGATCAGCTACACGGTCAACAATGTCCCAAAGTGGAATCCGATCAACATCTGCTCCTACCACCTGCAGGAAGCTGGGGCAACGCCTGTTCAAGAGATCGCCTACGCCATGAGCACCGCAATTGCCGTACTGGACTCGGTACGTGACAGCGGTCAGGTGCCCGAGGCGGAGTTTGGTCGGGTTGTGGCCCGGATGTCGTTTTTTGTGAACGCCGGCGTGCGATTTGTGGAGGAAATGTGCAAGATGCGTGCCTTTGTCCAGTTGTGGGACGAGCTCACGGCTGAGCGATACGGCGTCACCGACCCCAAACAACGTCGGTTTCGGTACGGCGTGCAAGTGAACTCGCTGGGTCTGACCGAGGCGCAACCAGAAAACAACATCCAACGGATCGTCTTGGAAATGCTGGCAGTCACCCTGAGCAAGGATGCTCGGGCCCGCGCCATCCAGTTGCCGGCTTGGAACGAAGCGTTGGGTCTGCCCACACCCTGGGACCAGCAGTGGAGCCTGCGAATCCAGCAGGTACTGGCCTATGAGTCTGACATCTTGGAGTACGACGACATCTTTGCCGGAAGTCATGTGATCGATGCCAAGGTGGCTGATCTGGTGGCTGGCGCCCGTGAGGAGATGGAGCGCGTGGCTGCGATGGGCGGCGCGGTCGCGGCCGTCGAAACCGGGTACATGAAACAGCAACTGGTCTCATCACACGCCGAACGACGGGCCCGAATCGAGTCCGGAGACGACATCATCGTTGGGGTCAACAGTTACGAAACAACCGAAAAAAGCCCGTTGACGTCGGACTTGGAAGCGGCGATTCAGACCGTGGATGCTCAGGTAGAAGCATCGGCGATCTCGGCGATTCAGAAATGGCGGGCCGATCGCGACGAGGCCGTGGCAACCGAAGCGCTGGCCAACCTGCAGGAGGCGGCCCAGACCGACGAGAATCTGATGGCCGCATCACTGGCGTGTGCGCGGGCCGGGGTCACCACGGGCGAATGGGCGAAGGCCTTGCGGGAAGTATTCGGCGAATATCGTGCACCAACCGGGGTCAGCGGGGTTGTCGGCGTCGCGGAGGCAGGCGAGGCACTGAAGACCGTGCGCACTGCCGTGGCGGAGACCGGCACGGAGATCGGTGTGAAGTTGCGTATGTTGGTCGGCAAGCCCGGACTAGACGGTCACTCCAACGGCGCTGAGCAGATCGCCGTGCGGGCGCGCGATGCTGGCTTCGAAGTGATTTACCAAGGCATCCGGCTAACGCCGGCGCAGATCATTGCCGCAGCCGTGGCCGAAGATGTGCAGGTGGTGGGCCTGTCGATCTTGTCCGGGTCACACATGGAACTTGTGCCTGACATCGTTGCGGGTCTGGTGGAGGCCGGACTTGGGGATGTGCCGGTGGTGGTGGGTGGCATCATCCCGGACTCCGACGCTGACTGGCTGCGCGCTCATGGGGTGGCCGAGGTCTTCACCCCGAAGGACTACGACGCAACTCAAATCATGAGCCGAATCGTTCAGGCGATCCGCACCTCCCACGGGCTGGATCCGGTTGCCGCGTAGACCCAGCGAACCCACCCGGGTCGACTGGCGGGAGCCAAGCCCGCGCCGACTGTCGCCCGGCGATCCGCTGCATGCACAGATCATGGCTAGTCATCAAGCGGCATTGGCCGACGGTGCGCTGACGTATGTGGATCCGGCCACCGGCTTCCTGGTGATGACAGCGTTGTTCCTACGGGACCGAGGTTGGTGTTGCGACAACGGCTGTCGGCACTGCCCCTATTGCGAGTGATCGCTCGTGGCCAGCTCCGGACTCTGGCTGGGCCGTCGTTGTTCGGTTTCGGTTTCGGCGTTCGGACGACTGGTCGCTAGCACCTGGATCACAAACAACGCGACGAGTAACCAGAACGTGGCCCACAGGACGTCGCTGGGTTTGGTGTATTCCGGCAGCCACAGCGCCACGATGGCGACAACGACAACAATCACGCGCGCCCATCGTGCGTTCCGGGCCCAGAACGGCTGCAGTCTTGCCATTGGGATTCCGAGTCGGGACAAGCCTTGATTGGTCCACCCGGCCGCCTTAATGATCTGCTGCCGAATCACCCGCGCGAATTGCAGGCTGCTGGTGAGCAGGGCCGCCAAGAACAACACCAGCCCGACAACGGCCAAGGCCCCAACACCTTGGAAGAGGAACACAGTCACCGTGTCGAAGGAATCGCTAGCGGCTGCGATGCTGATGTTGGTGCCCAGCGCATCAATGTAGGCGGTGCGCGCAACATCAAGCCCTAGGACGATGGCCATCATGACGACAAATACCCCTAGCCCCAGTGCTCCCACTGCGACGCGTCGGCGATTAGCCGCCAGGATTCCCAACAACGCGATCACCACTGTGGCGATGGGCAAGAAGTAGCCGACGTCCTGTGCAGCCGAGTAGTAGGACTGGACGGTGGCAATCTCGTCCGATTGGAAGAGCACAAACTCCGCGTCGGTTTCGGGGATATTCTCAGCGCGCGTGAATCCGGCGTCGATCAAGGCGGCCTTCACTTGGGCCAAGACTTGATTCAGGTTCAGTACCAAGGCGCCATCCTGTGCAGTGACTGCGCCGGAGTCATCACCAGACAGCAACTTGACCAGTTCCCCGTGTCCAATCTCGTTGGCCTCGCGCCAAGCGACAACAAAGGACTCAGACTGTACGATCTCGGTGACCTTTTCGCGGATGAAGCTATCCACCCCGCTCTCGATGGGCGCGGCTAATCCCGCCAACCCATCCGCGACCCTAGGGGGCAGATCTCGGCCAGACGTGATTGCGGCTACCGCCTCGTCAACAAGTTCATCGACATTGATGGCCTCGATGACTTGGTCGCTGATGCGATCGGCCACAGCTGTCTGAATCGCTTCACTTTCCGCTAACGGTGCGACAGTTTCCACATATCGCTGGGTGTCACTGATCTGACTGACCGCAAACACAGTTGTGACCGAGAGGGGAGCCAAGATGACGGCAATCAGAATCAGAATGAATGAGAGAATCGACCGCCAAATCTTGCGTTTTGGTTTGATCGGGGTCCCCGCAATAGGGGTGGCTTCAGACATGGTCTCCATTCCGGCCACACGGGTATGCGACCGATGCGGCGCCTGCGGCTGCCGCAGGGTCATTCTAGGGATTCAAAGGTGTTGTTGCAGGGCGGCAACAAGGGCATTGGAGACCGCATCGGAGCCAGGCTTGTTGTACGTGGGGGGCGAAGGCTGTACCTGTACTGGAATCCCACGTGTAGGAGTTGTTGTCCTGCGCCCCTGGCCGAATCCAAGGGGTCGAAGCAGCCGAGGTATCCCAAATCCGGGTGCGCCGATGCCTGGGCCCGCTCGCGAAGGTTCCCGCGCCGGGAAGTTGCTGGCGTCGGCAAGAAGTTGGGGACTCGGGCCTGCGATCCGATTGCCACTTTCGGAGTTACTAGCCAGTAGGGGGTGACTCAGGTCGCCTAAAGGCGAACAGTGGGAGTTGTTGGTGCAGATTCACGATTGCGACGCGGAGGAATGTAATGACAGCTCTTCAAGGAAATCTGGACATCGGCAGCACGGAGTTGTCTGGGGCGTCCCACCACTTCGACCTGGGGGTCGATGTTTTGGCCTTCCCTGGCGAGATGGGAGCGCTGCCGCAGAACTGGGATCACTACGATGTCTCCCATCGACAGCATGATGTCGGGGCTTGGACACCACAAGACCCAGCCCAGCTGCAGTTGTGGGCCACAACCCTGGACGTCCCGGGCTTCTGACCCAACCGTTACCCTCGTGGGGTGCGAGTTGTCGTTGCCCGGTGCGTGGTTGACTACGCCGGTCGGCTGACGGCACACCTGCCCGAGGCTACCCGACTGATTCTGGTTAAGGCCGATGGGTCCGTCCTTGTCCACGCCGACGTGGGATCCAAGGCGCTGAACTGGATGGCACCACCCTGTACGCTGCGCGAGCAGGATCCGGTGGAAGACACCGATGTCTCCCTGTGGACCATCACGAACAAGCCGGGTGAAACCCTCCTGATCAGGATGATTGAGGTGCTGCAGGACACCGAGATTCCGTTGGGGGAAGAGCCGGGTCTGATCAAGGATGGCGTTGAAGCCCACCTGCAGGCACTCCTCGCCGAGCAGGTGACCGTGCTCGGTGAGGGTTTCTCACTAGTTCGCCGCGAGTTTCCCACCCCGATCGGGCCGGTGGACTTGATGTGTCGGGATGCCACGGGTGGGTCCGTTGCGGTCGAAGTTAAGCGGCGCGGTGAGATCGATGGAGTAGAACAGCTCACGCGATACCTGGACCTGCTCAATCGAGACGTATTATTGGCACCAGTGACCGGAGTGTTCGCTGCGCAAGAGATCAAACCCCAGGCCAGGACCCTCGCGGAGGATCGCGGAATCCGATGCTTGGTCCTGGACTATGAGGATCTGCGCGGTTTGCCGACAGATTCCCTGCGACTCTTTTGACGCGGCCGGATCGGGCCCCCTAGCGCCGCCACTTCCGGTTGCCGTGCAAGGTTTGATAAATCCGTCGAATCGCCGGCGATGTCACCTCGTGCCGTTCGAAACTCACGAGTTTCAAGGGAATGCCGAACCGCTCCCGTACGGTGGAACGGGTGCGGGCCATCTGCCGCAGCCCTTCTGCGCCGTGGATTCTGCCGAAGCCGGACTGACCGACGCCACCCCAGGGCAGCCCAGCCACTCCGGCGTACATGACCCAGGAGTTCATGCTGACCATCCCCACCTCTAACCGCCGCGCGATGGCCTGACACGCGCCGGTGCTCCCCGCAAACACCGAGGCCGCCAGGCCGTATTGGTTGGCGTTGGTCAGGGCGATGGCCTGCTCCATATCGCGCACTGGGTTGACGACCAAGGTCGGGCCAAACGTTTCCTCACGGACGGCTGCAGCGTTCTCGGGCACCTCGGCAAACAGCAGGGGCGAGATGAAGCGGTCGCCGATGGATGCTTCGCTTCCCACCACAACGCGGCCACCGTGTACCGAGAGATCGGCTAGGTGGGCTTGGACGACCTCGGTTTGGGCTGGCATGGTCATCGGCCCGTAACTGGCAGCGTCACCGGATCCAGCGCGAATCCGGCGCACCTTGCCAGCCAGCAAGTCGATGAACTCCGGATACACCGACTCGTGAACGTAGACGCGTTCGGCGCCGACGCATGTTTGTCCAGCATTGGAGTAGGCGCCGAACGCAATAACCTCGGCGGCCTTCTTCAAGTTGGCCGTCTGATCCACGATTGCGGCATCCTTGCCGCCACACTCCAGCAGCACCGGGGTCAAGGACTCCGCACACGCCGCCATGACGCGTTTGCCGGTAGCCGTTGACCCAGTGAAGGACACCTTGTCCACCCCGCTGGTGCATAGCGCCGCGCCGGTCGCCCCAAATCCAGTGACGAGTTGGCAGACCGGTTGCTCAGGAACAACTTCGCCCAGCGCGGCGACTAGCCACTGGCCGATGCCCGTGGTGAACTCAGATGGCTTGAAGACAACCGCGTTGCCGGCCGCGAGGGCGTACGCGATCGATCCGATCGGCGTGAACACCGGATAGTTCCAGGGACCGATCACCCCAACCACCCCGTAGGGCCGGTATTCCACGCGAGCATCCTGGTTGGTGGTTAACAATCCTGGCAACACTCGACGTTCCTTTAAGACACGCCGGGCATGACGCGCCGCCCAATCGATGTGTTCGATTGAGAGCAAGATTTCCAAGGTTGCATCCGCCACGGGTTTGCCATTCTCGGCGTGAACCAACTCGGCTAGCTCGACCGAACGCGTGGCCAGGATTGCCTTGAAGTCCATGAGGCGTCGGCGACGCTCTCGCCAACTCTGGTCTGACCACCAGTGCGCGGCGATCCGGGCACGATCGACCACTTCAGCGACATCCTGCTCGTTCATCACCGGGAAACTCCCGATCCAACTGTCGTCACTGGGAGAAAGTGACTCGAAGATCTGCCGGGTTTGGGTCATCGTGGGCATCCAATCGGTTGCCTCCAACTTACGGTTTTCGGGACCTTTGGTGGGGGAGAACCACCTGAATGGGCGCGTGAGCGCGTGTCAGGATCGGTGCGCGATACTGCTAGTAGCAACAATCGATTTCATGCGAAGCGACCTGCCCGCCCCGCCGGCAACGTTCGTACAGATCGAGCAATAGCCCTTGCGGGCGAAGCGTCCGTCTGAAAACCAGTCGGAGGCCTTGTGGGAGATGGAGAGTCGGCAGTGCGTATCACCGGAACCGGACATGCGAGTGTGTTCATCGAGACCTCAGCAGGCAGCATTCTGTGTGATCCCTGGGTGAATCCGGCCTACTTTGCGTCTTGGTTTCCGTTCCCGGACAACTCCGAGTTGGACTGGGATCGGCTGGGTAACTGCGACTACCTGTACGTTTCCCACTTACACCGAGACCACTTCGACGCGCAGACCCTAGCCAAACACGTCCGCAAGGACACAGTGGTGCTGTTTCCGGACTTCCCGACCAGTTCGATGCACGATGAACTGACAGATTTGGGTTTCACCAACCTGCGCAGAATGCCGAACGAAGAAGTCGTGGAGCTCGATGGTGGGGTCAACGTGATGGTGCAAGCCATGACGGCCCCCACGGACGGCCCGTTGGGTGACTCTTCGATTTGGGTGGAGGACAACGGAGTTCGTGTCCTGAATCAGAACGATGCGCGACCACACTCGCTGGAAGCATTCGCAAAGTTGGGGCACCTGCACGGCCATCTGCTGCAGTTCTCGGGGGCCATCTGGTATCCGATGGTCTATGACCTGCCACCGGCTGCAAAGCGGGCTTTTGGCGAGCAGAAGCGAGAGCGCCAGTTGGATCGATCCTTGCGGTACATCCAGGACGTGAACGCGGACTGGGTGTTCCCCATCGCCGGTCCCCCTTGTTTCCTGGATCCGGAGTTGTTCGAGCTGAACGACGTGTTTGCAGATCCGGGCAACATCTTCCCCGACCAACAGGTTTTCGTGGACTTTATGGCCGAGCAGGGCCACGACAACGGTGTTGTGCTGCTGCCGGGTACCGAAGTTGGGCTGACCAAGGAGTCGATCGACATTCAGCAGCCAATCGCTGATGTTCCGGCGTTCTTCACCACCGAGAACAAGCTCGCCTACCTGGCGGACTTCCAGGCGCGTCAACTGGAAACCATCGCAGCCGAGCGGGCAAGCTGGTCTCACCCCGAAATCGACTTGTTCGCAGCCATCAATGAGTGGTTCGAGCCGATTATGGAGCAGGCCGACCAGATTTCCCACGGGATTGGGGGTCCAGTCCTATTTGAGTTGACCGGGCCGAGTCCCGAGGAAGGCCCCACTCCACCGGTCGTTGAGGAAATCGTGCTGGACTTCGTCAATCGCACAGTGCGCCGACCCGAAGCCAGCGACAAGCCGCGGTACCGGTTCCGCCTCCAGCGTCGGCTGATCGAGCATCTTGTTTTCATCCGCGAAGAGGATTGGGTAAACCACCTATTCCTGTCCGCGCGGTTTGAGGCGAAGCGAATCGGCCAGTACAACGAGTTCGTTTACACGTTCTTCAAGTGCCTTAGCGATGAGCGCGTCAACTATGTGGAGGGCTGGTACGCGGAGCAGCAGCCCGATGCCGAGGACATTGAACTCGACGGGTGGGTGGTGCAGCGCCGCTGCCCGCATCTGAAAGCCGACCTGACCAGATTTGGTGAAATCGACGGGGACACCCTCCAATGCATGTTGCACGGTTGGGAATGGAACTTGAAGACCGGCAAGTGTTTAACCAGTGCCGGTCATGAGATTCGGGCGACCCGCGAGGCCGGGGACAGCGAAGCGGTCCAAGCCTAAGCCTCGCCGGGCCTGGTTTTTGCTCGCTGAATCCGGCGTCGTGGCCAGCACGGCCCAGCGGTCATCAGTCGCCGACTCTGGGTCTGCGAGAATAGAGGCTGACACGAACGTCAAGTTCAGCATTTGGGGAGTCCAGTCATGGCAGAAATCAGCAAGATTGCAATCATCGGTTCCGGCGCTGGGAGTAGCGAACTCGCCGCACTGGCGCGGGAGAAGGGCATTAGCGTCGTTGACTTGCAGCCCGGCGCAGACCTAAGCGCGCTGCCCGGTTGTCAGGTGATTGTGGAGGCCAGCTCCGGTGACCTAACCAGCCGTGCCGCCATCCTGGCCGATGCCAGTGCGACGGCTGATCCAGATGCTGTGCTCGTCACCACTGATCCCACGCTCAGCACGACGGATTTGGCACTTGCCACCGGTGTTCCCCAGCGTGTGGTCGGCTTGGCTCTGGCGCTACCGGCCGATGCCCAATCCTTAGCCGAAGTAGCGGTGACGCCGCTGGCCGCCAGCGCAGCCGTGGCGACTGTCACCGACCTGTGTGAGCAACTGGATCGGACAACCATGCAACTCAATGATCGCGCGGGTCTGGTTACCACTCGGCTCCTGTTCGGCTACCTCAATCACGCGGTCGGCATGGTCGAGGCTGGCTATGCCTCCAAGCAGGACGTCGACGCAGCGATGCGCTTTGGCTGCGGGTATCCCGTGGGCCCCATCGCGATGTTGGACGCCATCGGCTTGGATGTCGTGGCTGATGGCCTGGCCAATCTCTACGACACTACCGGCGAGCGCGTGCACGCACCGGCTCCCATCCTCAACCAGTTGATCGCGGCGGGTCGGTTGGGTCAGAAAAGTGGCGCTGGTTTCTATACCTACGACGGCGCCGGGAGTTCACAAGTGGTAGCGGCCCCGGAGGACACCGTAGTTGCGGGAACCCCGGCGGCACCGCGCGCCGTACAATCTGTGGGTGTAATTGGGTCAGGAACGATGGCCACCGGAATTATTGAGGTGTTTGCCAAATCTGGATTCGACGTGACCTTCGTGGCTCGATCTGAGGAGAAGGTGGCACGCGTTGCTGCAGCACTGGCGAAGTCGTTGGACAAGCAGGTAAGTAAGGGTCGTCTGGCTGAGGCGGAACGCGATCAAATCGTTGCCCGCACGAACGGGGTCACCTCCGTTGCTGGCTTGGATCAGGTAGATCTGGCCCTAGAGGCGGTCGTGGAAGACTTGGAAATCAAGCTGGAGTTGTTCAGGGAACTGGACCGAGTCTGCAAGCCCGGAGCGGTTTTGGCCACCACAACATCGAGCCTGCCGGTCGTCGAAATGGCCGCCGTCACCGATCGACCACAGGATGTCGTAGGTCTGCACTTCTTCAACCCAGCGCCCATCATGAAGCTGGTCGAGATTGTCAGCACAGTGGCCACTGCTCCGGATGTGCTGGCGACCGCACAAGACGTCTGCGCCCGCACCAAGAAAGTGGCCGTGGAGTGCGGCGATCGCGGTGGTTTCATCGTGAACGCACTGCTGTTCCCTTACCTCAACGATGCTGTGCGCATGTTGGAAGCTAACTATGCATCCAAGGAAGAGATTGACCAGGCCATCAAGGCCGCAGTGGGGTTCCCGATGGGGCCGTTTCAACTCTTGGACGTCGTCGGGAACGACGTCTCGTTGGCCATCCAGGAAGTCCTGCTGGCCGAATTCCGTGACCCCGGCTTCACGCCAGCCAAGACGCTGCAAGACGTGGTTCAGGCCGGGTTCTTGGGTCGCAAAACCGGACGTGGCTTCTACGAGTACAGCTGACCTGCGAGGTCAGAAAGTTGGCGTGAGCGACTCGGCTCACGCCACGACCGCTATTCGTCTTCGTCGTGACTGGACTGGCGCTTCTTGATAATGATCACTGCTGCGACTCCTGCAATGATTAGCCCAAGGATCAGCACCTTACGGCCGGCCGAACCGCCGGTTTCAACGACCTCGGTGACCTCTTCGGCCTCTGGTGTCTGAATGTCTTCAGTGTTCATGGTGCTCCCGCAGTTGCGTGTGTCAGTGTTGCTGTCAGCCTAGAGATTCGCCGACCGTGATGCAGGTCCAAGCTCCCGCGGCTGCCGCGCAGTGCAAGAGACTGGGTTGGTCGTAGCGGAGTCTGACACTTCGAACCGGACTCCGGGGGCGGTCCCATTACCGGTAGAGTTCGCGGGTGCGTGAGCGCCATAGCGTCACTGCGACGGCCCACACCCCCGCCGCAACGGCCGAACTGATGGTCGTGATCTCAACTGTTGTTCGCACCGTCCCAGAATCGTTCCGGCGTCCGCGGCGAGATACCGCCAGACGGGTTGTGCGGCAGACCTCACCTCAGCCAAAGGTTCAGGCCGCTCCTGCCCGCCCACACACCAGCGATTGATTCAGCCGGGTACCCCAGCATTGGCCAATGCGTCGGCGCGTTCGTTCCCCGGATGACCGGAGTGGCCTTTCACCCATTGCCACTCGACGTTGTGGCGCGCGATTTCGGTGTCGAGGGCTTCCCACAAGTCCCGATTCTTCACCGGTTTCTTTGCGGCAGTACGCCAACCGTTACGTTTCCAGTTGGCCATCCATTTGGTCACGCCGTCTCGGACGTAAGTGGAGTCGGTGACGATGGTGATTTCGCAACTGCGACTCAGCACCCGCAAGCCCTCGATCACCGCCGTGAGCTCCATGCGGTTGTTGGTGGTGCTGGCCTCTCCGCCACTCATCTCCTTCTCGTGGTCTCCGAACTCCAGCCAGGCCCCCCAACCGCCTCTGCCTGGGTTCCCCTTGCAGGCACCGTCGGTGTAAAGCAGTACACGATCTTCCATGCGGGCAAGCATATCCCCGCCGGGATCGGGGTCATGCCTGTCCGGGTGGGTGCTACGCCGGTACCTTTTGCGCTGGTCGGGCACGGCCTCTGGCCCAAGTACGCAAGGCGGCCACATCCTCGGCACGCATCTGAGACAACGGCACTGTGTCGGCAAACTCGGCCAGCAGTTGTTGGGTTTGTAAGGGGGTCCGTGCCGAATACGCCAGGTATAGCGCTGAGGTCAATGCGCTCTCCAACTCAGCGCCTGAGAAGCCATCGGTGGCGTCCGCCAGTCTTGCGATGTCAAAACGCTTGGGATCCCGGCGTCGTTCGGCTAGGTGATAGGCCAGGATTGCCGCTCGTTCAGAGACTGAGGGCAGATCGACGAAGAATACTTCATCGAACCGGCCCCGCCTTGTGACTTCCGGGGGCAACTTATTGACGTCGTTACTAGTCGCCACAACAAAGACACCCTCGGGGCGTTCCTGTAGCCAGCTCAGGAGTACCGACAGCACCCGACTGGAAACGCCGCCATCATTGTCACCGGGCTTGGCAAAGGCCTTCTCAATCTCGTCGATCCACAAAACGACGGGCGCCATCGCTTCAGCCGCCGATAGGGCGCGTTGCAGACGCTTCTCTGATTCGCCGACGAGCGAGCCGTGCAAGCGCCCAGTGTCCAGCGCCGCCAACGCCATGCCCCAACTCCCGGCGATGGCGCGCGCCACCAACGATTTGCCACAGCCGGGAACCCCCGCCAGCAGGACGCCGCGCGGAGCGTCCAATCCGAACTCTCGAGCCGCTGGTTCAAATCCGGCACCGCGAACCGTGAGCCATTGTTTCAGGTTTTCCAGGCCGCCTACATCGGTAAGTTTCGCGTCCGGGTCCAGGAGATCCAGCGGACTGTCATCGGACAAGATCGCGGCGCGGGCACGGTGAATCGCGGCTTCATCACCGGGGTCCAGGCTGCCGTCAGTGAGCGCCTCCCGCATGATGATGCGCTCCGCCTCAGCAGGAGTGAGCCCCAAGACAGCATCCACAAGCGCTTCTCGGTTCACCGTGTTGACCCGCAGGTTGGCCGTCCCCATCGATTGCAGCACTCGATCGACTACCTGGCGCATTTCGGTTCTATTGGCGGCCGGTAGCGACCAGCTGACGGCCAGCCCGGTGAGTTCGCTGGGGATCTGGGTGCCGATGCCGGTAAGCACCAACGTGCGGCCAGGCATATTGGCGCCAGCAAGTTCCTTCAAGGCCCGCAACGCCACGGTGTCGTTGAGGATCGGGTCGGCATCCAGGAAGATCACGACCGCCGGTCGGTTGAGGTCTTTGATGAAGCCCAAGGCTTGTTTGGGTTCCTCGGTGTTGAGCTGGGCGCGGGGCTGGCCAGCGGCCCTTAGCCCACCAGCTGCGCTCCACGTCCAGACCGGGATGCGTAGCTGCAGGGCGGTTTCGCTGATGGTTGCGACCAGTCGATTCTCGTCACGGGCGGAGGCCAGAATGAGGCCGTGTCGAGAACTGAACAAGGCCCGCAGGTCCAACACCGGATGGGTCACGTCCCAAAGGGTAGAGCCACAGCCTCGGCGCCGCCATTGCAAGCACCCGCTTGGCGCAACCGTGAACTGCCGCACCTGCCTGCTTTCCGCCCCTACGACCGGTTGGAAGCCCTCTGTGCAGAAGACTGTGTCCGTTTTGACGGTTGTAGAGTTTGGCGGCCACTAAGCTGGCAGTCTCGGCAGCGGTCCCCTGTCGCAGTGGCAGTCGCAGGAGGAACACCATGCCCCGAATCACCAGGAAACGGCGAGCCCGACGATTGGCTGGGGTGGGTCTAGCCGCTGGCGCATTGGCGCTGACGTCGTGTGCCTCTGAGGCTAACTCCGAGCAGGACCTCCCACCGGCAGCAGCAGAGATCATCCAATCAGACCCGTATCAGTCCGGTGCCTGGTCATATCTGATCAAACCCGGCGACAGCGAGTCGCCCGCTTATAGCAGCAACCCCGATGCCCTGGTTCCGATGGGTTCCAACGCAAAACTGTACTCAGTTGGCACATGGGTGGAGTCGACCGGACCGGATACCCAGATTACGACGCCGGTGCACCAAGTCGGGGATGGACTTTCGCTGGTAGCCATGGGGGACTTGGTCATGGGAGGCCGGCAGGCCGACACTGGCACCTTGGGCTACAGCATCCCACCGCAGCCGGACGCCAACGGGCTACCGGGGGCCAAACCCGCGCCCGGTAACCCATTGGCTGGCTTGAACGACTTGGCTAAGCAGGTCGTCGAGGCTGGAGTGACAAGCGTGTCCGACGTAGAGATTGATGTGCGCCTCTTTGATCAGTGGGAGGCACATGGCGAGGTGATTAGTCCGATCGTCATCAACGACAACCTCATGGCAATCCAGTCCAAGCCGGGTCAGCTAGGTGATGCGGCAACCTTAACCGTGATCCCCAAGACGCAAGCCTTCAAGATTGAGAATCGTGTGGAGACCGTGGCGTCCGGCGCCGACTCCAGCATTGCGATCGTCGCTGAAGACGACGATCGCACGCTGCGAGTCGAAGGGACCATTGCAGCCGATTCCGACCCATTGCTGAACGTGTATGAAGTGCCCGACCCAGCGTCTTTTGCCCGAACACTCTTCATTGAAGCACTCGAGCGGCAGTCGGTTTCGGTGGATGCGTCGCCAACAGCTACCAATGATATGTCGGGTCTACCCAAGAGTTATCCCGCCGATTCTCAGGTCGCGGCCATCACTTCGCCAACCGTCTCTGCAATCGCAACCTTGATTTGGAAGATCAGTCACAACTACGGGGCGAATCTCACCGCCTGCCTGTTGGCCGTGGCCTCCGGTTCCAAGGACTGTGAGGCCGGCTTGCAGACGATTCACGATCAGATTACCGAGGTGGGTATCGCTCCGGATTCGGTCTGGCTACTCGACGGTGCGGGTGAAAGCTTCTCCTCCAATACACCCGCTGCCGTTGTGGCATGGATCTCGTGGCTGCGCGGGCTGGAGTGGGGCGATCAGTTGGCCCAAATGCTGCCCATCCTTGGTGTTGATGGTTCATTGAAGCTGTTTCAGACCGATACACCGGCCACCGGCAAGGTGCAGGGTAAGACTGGGACCTATGCCGGGTTAGAGCCTGGTAGCAACAAACTTCTAGTCCCGGCGCAGGCACTGGCCGGTCTGATGCAAGGCACTGACGGTCAAGAATACGTATTCGGCTTGTACGCGGCCAATGGCACGTTCGGCGATCCAGCAACTGACATTCTCAAGAGCGCCCAAAACGTGGCCGACGTGGCAGCCGCGTTTCAGGAGGCGTTATCCGGTGGCGAGTAGCTAAGCGGGCAGCGTGGTGAATCCGGGGCTTCCCGATGTTCGCCGCAGGACGGCAGTCGAAAGCCAGGTGCTGACCATCGTCGAGGAGAGTGACACCCTGGCCCACCCAAGTGATGCCCGGCGGGTATGGCCGCCTTCGTCCCAACAGTCCGGGCCGGTGCGTCGCGAGCCTGCCATTCCGGGGTTTCGGGGAAGGGTGCTGGGGAGTGGAAGCCGGGCATGGTCTCGATACCCTGGGGTATGGCTGACTTGTTCTGGTTTCGGCGCGATCTGCGGTTGACCGATCACCCAGCACTGCAGGCCGCTGCGGAAGGTGGCCCCCTAGTATCGGTGTTCGTTCTGGATCCTGTCCTGCTGCGCAACCTCGGGGAACATCGTGCGAGCTATCTTCGGGCTTCCCTGTCAGCGTTGAACGCAGCGATAGGCGGAAACAGGCTGCACTTGCGAGTCGGTGATCCGGGCAAGATTATTCCGGAGTTGGCGGCGGCCTATGATGCCCAGCGGGTATGGGTGTCCGGGGAATACACGCCGTTTGCGAACAAGCGGGATTGGGGGGTGGACGCAGCACTGGTGGCTGCTGGCCGGAAGTTGACTGCGGTTGATTCGCCCTACTTGTATTCGCCAGGAACCATCACCAAACCAGATGGTGAGCCGTACTCCGTATTCACCCCCTACTACCGCAATTGGAACGATCGGGTGGCGCCGGCCCCGGCGGGCACAGCAGCCCCGGAACTGTTCATCGAGCAGGCCGGCGCTTCGCCCGATTCTGTCGAGCAGACCTTGACCCAGGTGTTCGGAGGCAAGAGTGAGGTGCTGGCCGGAGAGGTCGCCGCGCTGGCTACGCTGGATACTTTTTTGGCCGATGCTGTCGATTCCTACGGAGCGCAACGCAATCGTCCCGATACAGCGAGCACGAGCCAGTTGAGCCCCGCCTTACACTTTGGTGAGATCCACCCCAGGTCGATCGTGGCGCGGGCGGCGGCGGCTCCAGTTGATGCCGCGCCTTTTGTCCGCCAATTGTGTTGGCGCGATTTCTACGCCGATGTGCTGTATCACCGCCCCGAAGCCGCGTGGCATAATCTCGACCGCAAGTTTGCTGCGTTCCCCTGGCGGACCCCGGAGAACGCGGACGGATTTGCTGAGGATCTTGCGGCTTGGCAACAGGGCCAGACTGGGTATCCCTTTGTTGACGCCGGGATGCGACAACTGCTCCGAACGGGCTGGATGCACAACCGGACCCGAATGGTGACAGCGTCTTTCCTGACCAAAGACCTGCGCATTCCGTGGCAATACGGCGCGCAGTGGTTTCTGTGCCACCTCAAAGATGGTGACATCGCCAACAATAGTCTGGGGTGGCAGTGGACCGCCGGCACCGGAACTGATGCCGCACCCTATTTCCGGGTCTTCAATCCGGTCTTGCAGGGGCAACGGTTCGATCCACAGGGGCAGTACATCCGGGCACATGTTCCAGAATTGCGTCATCTCGAGGCCCCGGCTGTTCACGAACCCTGGACGCATCCGCAGGGATCCGCTGCTGGCTACCCCGATCGGATGCTGGATCATCACCAAGCCAGGCAGGAAGCCCTCGCCGGCCTTGAGACCATGAAGGAACGCAGCTAACCCGCGACTCCTCACCGGGCCAGGCTGGCGCCTTCGCTGGCCTGGGGTGGCCACCGGTGAGAGGCTGGGCCTATGGCAACAGGACGCAAGCGCGGGAAACGTAAGGGCGATTCGTATCGCCCGATGGGCGGGGTCGCTGGCCCGCTGTCCCTGGTCACGCGGGCCGGTCGGGAGTGGTCAGTGCGACCGATCCCAGGCCAGTCGGCCAGCAAGGACTACGTCTGTCCGTTCTGTGAACGTCGGATTGGGGCGGGCACCCCACACCTAGTGGTTTGGCCCAATGATGAGCCTGCCGGAATGGATCAACGCCGACACTGGCACACCCAGTGTTGGGGCCGGTACCGGTGAGATTCACCCAGCCAGCAACTTAGCCCGGAGATACTTCTTACATCAGTCTCGGTAGCGTATCGAGACTTGGGCAGGCTGAGCACGAGGACGCCGGTAGTGCGGTTCGACGGGGACCGGGTCATGACGATTGCGCTCGCCCGCTGAACTGCAGTAGTCGACGGCCTGCTGGACGACGCTGACATTTGCCGGCAGGCCGAACGCCGGAACAACGACGAGCACCCGACGTCTCGACCGGGCAATGCCAGGAACATTACCGACCCTGGTCAAAACGGTGGGCTCACCGATGTTAGCCGGAGCGGCCACGTTAGCGGGCAACAGCGAGAACCGATCGCACTGGCCCACGAAAGTAGGCACTCAACTGCGCTAGCACCCACGGCTGTCGTGGGGAGGGTCGATCAGTTAACGACCGGGGCAACCCGGAAGAATCTTTTTTGCACAGTCTTCCCATCCGTCCACTTGGTCCCCTCATCGCAACTCGCGCCGCGCAGGTCTGCCTCGTCTAGGAGGGTAAGAAAGCCAAGCGCGCCCGCAACGCCAAAGACGTCGTGCTGAGCCTGTCCCAGCAGCACGACCAACCCAAAGACGGCGACAAACAATACGAGCGCAACTACGTCACCACCACCTACCTCCAACTTCCATACCAACGCGCCACTCGCGGCAGCCAGAATCCGGGATCCAAAGACTGCAGGGGCAAGACAATAGAGCCAGGCACACTTCTTCAAGACTGCGACTTCACCGGCGCGAAGCTAGGCGACGTTGACCTACACATGGCGAAACTGTCCCGCGCGAACCTGAGTGGCGCGAACCTGAGTGGCGCGAACCTGAGTGGCGCAGACCTGCGTGACGTGGACCTGAGTGAGGCAGACCTGAGTGAGGCAGACCTGAGTCGCGCAAACCTAGACTACGCGAAGCTGGGCCATGCCTATTTATACTTCGCGAAACTGACCAAAACGAACCTGAGTGACGCAGACCTAAACATGGCTCTTCTGGTCGGAGCGAACCTGACCGAAGCGAAACTGCCTGGCGCGAATCTATCTAACGTGGTCGCGCACCACGTGGTCCTGAGTAGCGCGAATCTGACCGGAGCGACCTTGGTCCGCACTACCCTGACCAAAGCAACCCTGACCAACGCGGAACTGCGTGGTGTGGACCTGGGTGGTGTGGATCTGGGCAGCGTCCTTCTGCCCAAAGAGACCCCCAGCGAACGGCTGATAAGACTGTTCAGCCGCTTCTTCCAGGTTGCCCCGACGCTGGTTGATCGGCGGTCGGCTGGGGAAATCAGGATCTCTAGATTCTCCTGGCGGTGTCGGAACATCTGCGCCACCCAGCAGGCGAGCGATTTCCGCCAAAGCGCCCCCAGAGGTGAACCCTATCGCCAAGAAAGCCGCCGAATCTGCCGAATCACCGGACCTGCGAGCGCCTCTGCGCCACACGTGAGCTCTGGGCGGAGTCACGATAGCCGAGTGGAAAGACAGCTTGAACGGTGGACCGTCGAGATGCAACACACACTTGGGAAGGGCAGACTTGCCACGAATGCCCCAGCGCATTCGGCCCCAACTCGGTCGACTGCAAGGCCGCGTTTGGGCAGGTGTGCCCCCGCGCGCCAACTATCTTGCTGGCAACGTCGGCGTGCAGGGCTTTGTGCGAAGTTTGTATTCGATCCGAGGTGGTGAGTCAATGACAGACCCTCCTGAAACAAGCCGGCGCACTCATGTTTTCGCAGAGCCGCCTGTGATCCCCACCCGCTCAACTGATCCCGAAGTCGCGGCCCGCCGACTTGTGGTCGGTCTCGTGGTCGCCGTGGTGATCACCTTGGGCGCGATCATCGCCGCCATTGGCTTCCTCTTTGCCGGATCAACCGTGGTTGTCGACCCAACCTGGGTTGACTTTCTTGGCGCCAATCTGTTGGTTTCGAATGAGCTACCGCCCAGCACACTCTTCCTCGTCGCACTGGTCAGCCTTGTCATCGTCGCTGGTACGGCTTTGGCACTCGAGACCATCGCCGCCCTCCTGTCCGTAAATCCTCGCCGTGCTGTTCTGAATGAGTACCGACAGACCCAGACGGATACCTCGGCTGGCGCCACGGTCCGGCTCACCGTCCTTGTTCCGGCACACGACGAGGAGACTTCGCTGCCGATCACCCTCGCCGCATTGAAGGATCAGACCCGCCCACCAGACCGCGTTATCGTGGTCGCCGATAACTGCACGGACGGCACGGTTCGCGTCGCCCAAGAAATGGGGGTCGAAGTCGTCGAGTCCGTCAACAACACTGACAAAAAGGCGGGAGCGCTGAACCAGGTACTCAACCAGATTCTGCCGCGCTGCGATGCCTCTGACGTTGTCATGATCATGGATGCCGACACCAGTCTCACCCCTCGATTTCTGGAGGTGGGTGCCACGCGCCTGACCACGGATCCCGAACTGATGGCAGTGGGCGGGGTCTTTTATGGCGAGGGAGGCAGTGGTTTGGTGGGCCAGTTCCAGCGCAATGAATATGCGCGGTACTCGCTGCAAATTCGATCCCGACGCGAGCGCGTCTTCGTACTGACCGGAACGGCGACGATGTTCCGCGCGAGTGCCTTGTTGGACGTCGCAGCGGCTCGCGGAGTGTTCATACCAGGAGAGACCGGACGGGTTTACGATACCGCTGCGCTAACGGAAGACAACGAGCTCACGCTGGCACTGAAGTCTCTCGGCGCTCCGATGGTGTCGCCTTCGGAATGCAAAGTCACCACCGAAATCATGCCGACCTGGCACAACCTCTGGGTACAGAGAAAGCGCTGGCAGCGCGGGGCGCTGGAGAATCTCAGTGCGTACGGCCTCACCCGAGGGACTTTCCGCTACTGGGGTCAGCAGTTCGGGATCGCC
>JAHZKU010000049.1 GCA_022600255.1 Actinomycetes bacterium
ACTGGCCATGTCGTACCCCTGCTGGGCGACGCAGCAGCCAGTGCCAAACAGATCATTGTTGCCCTGAACCACGTCGATGGCGACGTCGGCGGTCTTAGCCGTGCTGGCCGCTGTGTATAGCCATGGGTTCAGCAGGCCCAGGCGCGAAGTACTTGCCTGTTCCCCAGTACCGTCGGCTCGCTTCTCCAGCACGAGAGCCAGAGCGCCAGCGACGGCGGGGGCGGCCGCCGAGGTGCCGGCCACCGACTCGAACTCACACGCGGAGTTCGGGCTACAGACCGCGATGGGTCCTAGGTCGGACGGACTGGCCACAAAGGCGATGTCCGGCGTTTGTCGCATCGATTGGTCTAGTCCGGTCGCATCCTGATAGGGAGGCCGACCGAAGTTTGTGCTGGGGCCGCCGCCGCCCGCGAAGTTCTGCCCCGGCGCCTCACTCCAAACGGCCTGGGAGCCTGTGCTGGCAGTTGACCGATCACTGGCTTGGGACTGACCCCCATCGGCGGTCAACTGCGTGCCACCGACCGAGAGGGCGAAGGCCGATTCGGACGGATACTGGACCCCGGCAGATTCACTGCCGGGATAGCAACCCGAAGATCCAGAATCACCCGATGACGCGACAACCGTCAGACCGGTAGCTGCAGCCGCAGCCAGCAACCATTCGGTCATCAACAATTCGCTGGGATCCATCTCTGCGGCGCAGAACGCGACGCTTGTGGAGATCAAATCCAGGCTTGTCTTGGTGTCAGCCTGCTGATTCACGACGTGTGCGAACGGAAAGATGAGCGATGAGTTCTGATCGAACTGGATCAGGTCGGCCTCGGAAAGGCCCGGCGCAGCCAGTCCCAGAGAAACAATGTCAAGGGATGACTCGGTGTTGGTCTGCGTCAGTTGCTCGGCCGTGGCGTTTACCGACGTGACCGCAATGTCCGGCATCGGGTAACCGAGGCAGCGCGTATAAAGATCGATCGCATCCTCAGAGTAGACGTCGATCTCAAGGAGGCCGACCCGCACTCCCTTCCCACTCAGGCCCGCAGCATATAGCGACTTGAGCCCGTACAGATCGTTGATCTCTTTCCGAGTTCGGGCTGCTGGAGTGTCCTCAGGGCAGTCGGGACTTGCCGCGGACATTGAGGGTGAGTCCGAAGACGCAGCCGTCAGATTCGACAGCGTCGCTCGACCACCAAAGACCTCGGTAACCTGCTCGGGTAGGGCATCTGGCACAGTCAGCGTCTCGGCTGGGGCGATCGATGTGGTGCCATCGCTGTTGGTGATCACCTGGATCTCGACGCCGAAGAAGGCTTGCGCCTCTGCCACCGAGAAGGAACCCACCACGACTCCCCCACTGGCATCCACCTGACCGCTGAATCCAGCCGCTACTAGGGTCTCCAAGGCTTGGCTAGCGATGCCGGGATCCGCACCGAAGTCGGTTGCGATCTGATCAGTGGACAGATACTGCTGGTATTGATCAGCGTTCGGCACCGCAATCCCTAGAACGCGATCGACCAATCCAGGCTGGTCGCGCGCAAGGCCGAAGGCAAACCAGGCTTCGGCCTCCGTCGGGGCCGGCGTAGATTCGGCACTACAAGCAGTCGCAACCAACGCGGCACTACTTAGGCTCAACGCCAGCTTCACCTTCAGCGACGTCAACATGACGCAGGGATAGTCATGAACCGCAGGCTACCCGATGGCTTCGGGCTGAGCCACGTTAGTCGCAGACAGCACCCTGCGACGCCGAACCCACCAAGCGTGCATACTTGTGCAGCACGCCACGGGAATAGCGCGGCCCCAATGGTTGCCAGTCCCGACGCCGGTCCGCTAAATCCTTCTCATCGACTAGAAGATCGAGTTTGCGGGCTGCTAAGTCAATCCGCACTTCATCGCCGGTCTCAATCAGTGCGATCGGACCGCCATCCACGGCCTCTGGAGAGACATGGCCTACACAAAGCCCAGTGGTGCCACCGGAGAAACGTCCGTCCGTAATGAGGAGGACATCTTTGCCCAGCCCGGCTCCCTTAATGGCGCCGGTAATCATGAGCATCTCGCGCATGCCGGGACCACCCTTCGGGCCTTCATACCGAATAATCACGACGTCACCAGCCTGAATCGAGCCGTCCTCCAATGCCGCCATGGCCGCCCCCTCGCGATCGAACACTTTCGCTCGGCCACGGAACTCGCTGACCGGCACGCCCGCACTCTTCACCACCGCTCCGTCTGGAGCCAGCGACCCAGACAGAATCGTGATCCCACCGGTCGTGTCCAGCGCGGTATCAACGGAGTGCAAGATGGCCCCGTCTGGATCGGGCGGGGCCAGGTCCGCCAAGTTCTCCGCAATCGTCTTGCCAGTCACGGTCAGGCAGTCGCCGTGCAACAAACCTGCGTCCAACAGCGCGCGCATCACCACTGGGATGCCACCCACTCGGTCCACGTCGCTCATCACGTATTGACCAAACGGCTTTAGATCCCCCAACAACGGGACTTTGGAACCAATCCGGTGGAAGTCCTCCATCTCCAAACCAACGTCCGCCTCATGGGCCATGGCCAGCAAGTGCAGCACAGCGTTCGTGGAGCCACCTAGGGCCATCAATACGGTGATGGCGTTCTCAAACGCGGGCCGAGTCATGATCTGCCGCGCCGTGATGTCTTGGCGCAACAGTCCCACCACAGCTTCCCCGGATTTGCGCGCGATCCCGTCGCGGCGACGGTCCACCGCCGGGGGAGCCGCCGAGCCCGGCAGGGACATTCCCATCACTTCGGCGATGCTAGCCATCGTGTTGGCCGTGTACATACCGCCGCAGGCACCCTCCCCCGGGCAAATCGCGCGCTCAATCGTTTCCACATCCTCTCGGGACATCAGGCCACGGGCACAGGCACCAACCGCTTCGAAGGCATCGATGATGGTGACATCGCGTTCCGAACCATCAGACAAGGTCACGTGACCAGGAAGAATGGAGCCGGCATAGACAAAAACGCTGGCCACGTCGAGCCGGGCTGCGGCCATCAACATTCCAGGTAGGGACTTGTCGCACCCCGCGAAGTTCACCATGCCGTCTAGCCTCTCGGCCTGCATGACCGTTTCAACCGAGTCGGCAATCACCTCCCGGCTCACCAAAGAGAAGTGCATGCCCTCGTGACCCATGGAGATGCCGTCAGACACCGAGATGGTGCCGAACTCCATGGGGAACCCGCCGGCCGCGTGGACGCCCTCTTTCGCGGCCTTTGCCAGGCGCTCCAGCGAGAGATTACACGGGGTGATTTCATTCCAAGAGGAGGCAATGCCAATCTGAGGCTTAGAGAAATCGTCGTCCTGCATCCCCACCGCCCGCAACATTCCACGCGCGGGTGCTCGTTCCATGCCATCGGTGACAACTCTGCTGCGCGGACGTGCGTCCGATGTCTTGGTCATGGCCACAGTTTACGCCGAAGCCCAACAGCTACGCTGACCCCTGAGGTCTAACCCTCCCCGGTGTTGAAAGCCCGCGGTCACCCATTCGGAAGTAAGGACAGCAGTATGCGGATCGCGGTGGTTGGCGCTGGCGTCGCTGGCTTGGCCGCGGCGGCCGCCCTACAGCGTGCCAGCCACGACGTCACCGTCTACGAACGTGTCCCTGCTGAACGAGTAGTCGCCGGATCTGGTGATGGTCCCAGCGACCAAAACCCAGCGAGTCGTCCGGAAGGCGCGCAGACCGACTACGCCGTACCGGTGTGGTGCAACGGCGCCAAGGCCCTACAGGACGCTGGCCTCGCCGAGGTTGTCGCTGCCGCCGGGGAACCGATCACGAGCGCCGAGGTCATTGATCGTGGCGGGCATCCCTTGTTCACTTTTGACGCAGCAAGTATGGATGCCTGGGTTGGCTCCCCCAGCGTGATGGTCAGCGGGGCTCACTTGCGCGCGGAACTGCTGGCAAGACTCAGCCCCGGAACCGTGGAATTCGGCCGGGAGTGTGTGGCATTGGCATCACACGGCTCGGTGGCCACGGTCGGTTTCTCTGATCGGACAGAAGCCACTTGTGATCTCGTGATTGGTGCCGACGGGATCGACTCCACCGTGCGATCGGCCGTGGCACCGAAGACCCGGATCCGGCAGGCAGGATTCGGCCGCTGGCAGGCCGTTACCGCGTTCGATTGGTCCTATGGAGCCACCACAACTGTTACTAGCGTTGCCAATGGCCACAAGATCGCCCTGCACAAACTCGGTGGGGACCGCGTCGGTTGGTCTGTGTCCCAGAACACGCGCGGACCCGCACAGGATTGGTCTAGGTCAGATTTGGAGTCAGCGTTGGACGGGTGGCCCAGCGCACTGCAAGCCCCCATTCT
>JAHZKU010000003.1 GCA_022600255.1 Actinomycetes bacterium
CATGGCAGCCAACGCAGAACCCAGATGTTACTGGTTACGATGTCCGGCTCAATGGCGACAAGACACATACGCTGTCCGCTCAGGCGGCGACAGTTACGATCTGGAATCTACAGCCGGCCACCAAATACCAGGTCGAGGTGAACGCCCAAGTCGGCGAGTCCCATGGGCCAGCCGCCACTCTTGAGGTCACAACGTCGCCTCAAACAGCGGAGGCTCTCTCACCGCCAGAGCCGGCTGCTACGACTCCGCAGGAGGCGGCCCCAATCGCGACTCCGCAAGAGGCCACCCCCATTGCGACACCTGAAGAAACCACCGCGGCCCCAGTACCGAATCCGCCGCAACCACGTGCTCCGGATCCGCCTCCAACTCATATGACGATCAAGGGTGACTTCAGCGTATTGTGGACGGTCGACGAAGAAGTCAACGAGCTCGGTGGGGCCGACGCCAACTGCCAAGACGCCAGTGACAGCTACCAGGTTCAGATCGCAGATGGGGCTGGAAACATTCTTGCCATTGCGAACACAACCGCAGTTCGCACCACATCCAACGACCACGAGTACGGGGCCCAGTTCCTTCGGTGTGAGGCCCAATGGCGCGTCAAGGCACCGATCAAAGACGTATACAAGATCGCACTCACGGGCGGACGAGGGGAAACAACCGAGGATGAAGTGACCATGTCGCGACAGCAAATCTCGGAGAAGGGCGTCTCTCTCTCTGGGTCAGCGATTCGTTCATTCCCGGGCTGTCTTGATAGGTCCGGACCTACATCCGTTGCGATGCTCCCACTGGCGCAATCGATCCGTCCAGTAGTCAACTGGCGCGCTCATCGGCGCTCCACCGATTTTCGAAAAGGTGGGGCGTATCTGAATCGGCAAACTCACATCCGACCGATTGTCGTCAGGCACGACTGTCCTCGAGTCCGCAGATTCGTCCGTTTGTCGACATTTCAGCGGCCTAGATGTCGGCGGATTCCAAGACGACCCATCACAACCGCACCAATCAACGAACGTTGCGATGACCTCTTGAACCCGCCCCTGCTTTTTTGGAAAATCCCGATCGAGCCGAAGCTCTCTGACTTCGATCCGGAACCGTTCCAGCTCGGCTCGATCATCAGCGTCAAGGGCCTCAGACGGGTCGTCCATGGCGGCCCGCTCAACCCCAACCAAACGGCCCAACAGTTGCTGTCCGATCCCGACTTATTCGGCCAATTGCTTGATCGGTCGACCAGTGTCGATCACCAAACGAGCAGCCACCTTGCGGCACTGCGGCGTATCTCTTTTTCGTTGTGCTCCCACAGCAACATCCTCCCTGCCAGCATCTCTGCCTGGCTATTGGGATGTCCACTAGAAAGGGCCAACCTCATTGCGTCGCCCAACTTGGGTTGGTTGGAATTCTAGCGGGATCCAAATTCAGCCAGAATGTTGTCCATTCCCCCATCGACACCCCTAACGATCTTCTTTCTCGCTGCGAGCCAAATCGGCGAACCGAGGACACCTTTCATCTCGAACTCGTACTCAAATCGAGTCTGATCGCCGCCGTTGATCGGTTCAAGCCGGAACTGCCCGACCCCTTGCATCGCACCACCTAGGGCGATAACCCGCCACGTGAATTTCGTGCCCAATGTGACATTGGAGAACTCGAGTTTTGCCTTCTTGGGCGCCTCGAGTTCGATATTCCACGTCCTGCCCTCGACGATGCCGACTTCAGTGTTCGCAGAGACTGCGACGATGTCGGGATCCCATTGTGGCCAACTCTGCGGACGCTCAAAGTAGGACCAGACCGCCTCACTAGTTACGTTGAGCGTCGCTGTTCTGATCTCTGATCCCATGTTGTTCCTGTTCTCGCTCAAGTCCCGTGAGGTGATGTACGAGTCTTTCGCTCGTTGATCCTCGATTTGGTTGATTCTATGCGGCCAGGGCTGGTGTTGAGAGGTCCTCCTCGAAGTTGTGGTCTTGGTCGGGGTTGGTCACGTCCGCTGAAGACTGGCGCAAGAGCTACTGTCGGAGAATTGAATACCGCACACCAAGTGGGTGCCCGGTTCTATCTTTGGCCGAAACGAGGGATTCTCGCCGCCGCCGACGGGCTCTACATATGGGCGACGACAGTGAGGGGACTGGCGCCCAAAACGTGTCCGAAACTCAATCGCGACCGAAACCGTTTGGCATACGTTTTGGGCCGCCTTCACTCCGCGATCGTGGGGCATCAAACCTGCGAAAGGCTGCGGGGTGCCCACTCTGACAAGATCACCCAGGCTCCAAGTTCACCACGCGGTGCGCCCAATGCGTGGACATTACGTGTCCGAGTCAATGTCATCGGTGTCCGAATCCGTGCCATCGATGTCCGGTCCCCTCATGACATTGAATGTCCGGTTACATCAACTGCAGCCGGAGGTGGAGCCACATCCCTCGCAGACGTAGCAACTGCCAGCCGGGCGCATCTTGATTCCGCAGGTGAAGCACAACGGAGCGTCTGCGGCCTTGCCTTGAATCGCTTCCAGTAGCTCCGTTGAAGAATGCACCTGTGGCGGAGTCGCTGCACTCGGTGCAGGTGACGTCGCGATGGTCTCCGGTCCAGCGGGTGCAACCGGAGCACTCTGAGCGAGAGTTTCGGCCGCGGTGTCCGCACCTTCGATGGCCGCCGGTCCACCGTATGACTGCGCGACCTGTTCCGCGCGCTCCTCTGCGGTGAAGATACCAAGACCCTCGCGAGTCTCTGCGGGCAAGAAATCCAGCGCTAGCCTACGGAAGATGTAGTCCATAATCGACTGAGCCATCCGCACGTCTGGATCGTCGGTCATGC